>DASYQB010000310.1:0-16644 GCA_036005985.1 Candidatus Methylomirabilota bacterium
CCGTTACTCTCTGAGCCCATGCGCCACGTCCGACTCGGCCGTACCGGCCTCTCTGTCTCGCGTCTCTGTCTTGGCACCATGACCTTCGGCCTGCAGTGCGATGAGCCCACCTCGGTGGCCATCCTGGAGCGCGCGGCCGCGGGTGGAATCACCTTCCTCGATGCCGCCGACGTGTATCCGGTGGGCGGCACGTTCGAGACGGTGGGCCGGACCGAGGAGATACTCGGGCGGTGGCTCCGGGGCCGTCGCGACGATTTCGTCGTGGCCACCAAGTGCTCGGGCGCCATGAGTGCGAAGCCCTGGGATCGCGGGGCTTCACGCAAGCACATCCTCGACGCCATCGAGGGCTCGCTCCGTCGCCTCGGTACCGAGTACGTCGACCTGTACCAGATTCACCACCCCGATCCCGAGACGCCGATGGACGAGACCCTGCGCGCCCTCGACGACGTGGTGCGCGCGGGCAAGGCGCGCTACGTCGGCTGCTCGAATTACCACGCTTATGAGGTGGCGCGCGCGCTCGGCCGCAGCGAAGCCCTGAGGCTGGCCCGCTTCGACTCCGTGCAGCCGCGCTATAACCTCCTCTTCCGGCAGATCGAGCGAGAGCTGCTGCCCCTGTGTCAGGAGGAGGGCGTGGGCGTCATTCCGTACAATCCGATGGCCGGGGGCTTTCTCTCCGGCAAGCATCGTCGCGACGCGGGCCCCACCGCGGGCACGCGCTTCACCCTGGGGACGGCCGCCCGCCGTTATCAGGAGCGCTACTGGCGCGAGCGCGAGTTCGCTTCGGTAGAAGAGCTGCGCCCCCTGGCCGCCGCGGCGGGAATGTCCATGGCGCAGATGGCGGTGGCCTGGGTGCTCGCGCATCCCGCGATCACCTCGGCCATCATCGGGGCCAGCCGGGCCGAGCAGCTCGACGACATGTTCGCGGCGGCCGAGAAGGAGATGCCCGCCGACCTCAAGGCGCGTCTCGACGACATCACCCTCGAGTATCGGTTTGGAGACGATCCCCGATGACTTGGACAGCCTGCTGATCATGGCGCGCGTGGCTCTTCTCGACGACTATCAGAACGTGGCCCTCGGCATGGCCGACTGGAAGAGCCTGCCCAAGGGCACGGAGGTCGTGGCCTTCCCGGATCACCTGGACGACGAGGGCGCGCTGGCCAAGCGGCTGGCCGACTTCGACATCGTCATGGCCATGCGCGAGCGGACGCCGTTTCCGCGCACCCTCCTCGAGCGCCTGCCCAAGCTCAAGCTCCTCATCACCGCGGGCATGCGCAATGCCTCCATCGACATGAAGGCGGCTGCCGAGCGCGGCGTGCTCGTGTGCGGGACGGCCGGATTGCCGTATCCAACGGCGGAGCTGACGTGGGGGCTCCTCCTCGGGCTGATGCGGCGCGTGCCCGCCGAGGACCGCGCGACGCGTGAGGGCCGGTGGCAGACCACCCTCGGGCTGGGCCTCAACGGCAAGACCCTCGGCGTGCTTGGCCTCGGCACGCTGGGCTCGCGCGTGGCCAAGGTCGGCCGGGCGTTCGAGATGGAGGTGCTGGCGTGGAGCCAGAACCTCACGGCGGCGCGCGCGGCCGAGGTAGGCGCCACCCTGGTGCCCAAGGACGAGCTGCTCGCGCGCTCCGATATCGTGTCCATTCACCTCGTGCTCGGGGAGCGCACGCGCGGGCTCGTCGGGGCGCGAGAGCTGGGGCTGATGAAGCGAAGCGCCTATCTCGTGAATACCTCCCGCGGCCCCATCGTGGACGAAGCCGCGCTCGTCCAGGCCCTCCGCGACGGCACGATCGCCGGCGCGGGGCTGGATGTCTTCGGCACGGAGCCGCTACCCCGGGACCATCCGTTTCGGTCGCTTCCCAATACGGTCATCTCCCCGCATCTCGGCTATGTCACCGAGGAGACCTATCGCATCTTCTATGGACAGGCTCGGGAAGACATCGAAGCTTTTCTCCGCGGCGAGCCGGTGCGCGTCCTGCGCTAGGTCGCCACGCTTGGGGGCCGAGGACATTCGCTCGGGCCCGCTCGGCTACGCGTCTCACCAGCTCGGCACGCATCGCATGGGCAGCGATCCCGCCTCCAGTGTGGTGGACGCGAACCTTCGGGCCCACGACGTGCCCAACCTCTATCTGGTCGGCGGCGGCGCCTTCGTGACCGTGAGCTCGTCGCCGCCCACCTTGACCATCGCCGCCCTGGCCATCCGGACCGCCGGGCACATCGCGGAGGTGTACCGCGGCCCTCAGACGGCCCGAGCCGCCCATGGCCCGGATGTCGCGGCCGGCCTCCCGACGTGATGGCCGGCTTGCCGAGTGCGCACATCCCCGCTACTCTCTGGGACCGGAGGTGACCCCCTGATGAAAATCGCCAAGCTGGAATCGCTGCACTGCGATGCCGGGACGCGCAATTTCGATTTCCTCAAGCTGACCACCGATAGCGGTCTGGTCGGCTGGGCCGAGTACAACGAGACCTTCGGCGGCCCGGGTCTCTGCGCGGTCATCGACAAGCTCGCCCCCTCCGTGATCGGCAAGGATCCGCGCGCCTGGGAGTCGCACGTCACCCTGATGTACGCCATCCGGCGCCAGGCTTCGGGCGGCCTCGCCCAGCAGGCCATTGCCGCCATCGAGAACGCGATGCTCGACGTGAAGGCCCGCGCCCTCGGCATTCCCGTGTACGAGATGCTGGGCGGCCCCGTGCGCGACCGCATCCGGGTGTACTGGTCGCACTGCGGGACGTATCGCGTGCGAGCCTACAAGGAGATGCAGATCCCGCCCGTGCAGACGCTCGACGACATCGTGAAGCTCGGGAAGGAGGTCGCCGAGAAGGGCTACACGGCGCTCAAGACCAATGCGCTGATCTTCGGGGACAACCCGCGCAATTATGCCCCCGGCTTCGCCCGCACCGGCGAAGGCTTTCCCGAGCTGAATCCGGAGCGCTTCGTGATCAAGGCCGTGCAGGAGCAGCTCGCCGCCTTCCGGGAGGGGGCCGGCCCCGACATGGGCATCATGGTGGACCTGAACTTCAACTACAAGACGGAGGGCTTTCTCAAGATGGCACGGGCCATGGAGCCCTTCGATCTCACCTGGGTGGAGATCGACACGCGGGATCCCAAGGCCCTGCACTACATCCGTAGCCACGCCCCCATGCCCGTAGCCTCGCTGGAGAGCCTGTTCGGGCGTCGCGACTATCGTCCGTTCTTCGAGAACTACTCCGTGGACGTGGCCATCATCGACACGCCGTGGAACGGGGTGGGGGAGTCGGTGAAGATCGCCAACATGGCGGACGCCTACGAGATGAACGTGGCCCCCCACAATTTCTACGGGCCGCTCGCCACCATGATGAGCGCGCATTTTTGCGCGGTAGTTCCGAATCTGCGCATTATGGAGACGGACCCCGACGTGGTGCCATGGCACGACGATCTCGTCACGGTGAAACCCGACATCAAGGACGGCCACCTCACCTTGCCCACCGGCCCCGGCTGGGGCACGGAGGTCAA
Organism: Candidatus Methylomirabilota bacterium; assembly: GCA_036005985.1. GTDB lineage: Bacteria > Methylomirabilota > Methylomirabilia > Rokubacteriales > CSP1-6 > AR37. The sequence continues at coordinate 3,491 of DASYQB010000310.1, forward strand.
CGAGGCCACGGTTCGCGCCCACCCGCCGCGCCCCCGGTGAGGTGGCGCGCGGCGTCTGTCCTCGCGGCCGCCCTCGTCGCCGCGCTGCTCGCCACGTCCGCCCCCGCCGCCGACCGGCCGGCGGCTACGGCTCCCTCCGCTACGGGCACCCGTGCGTCCGAGGTGATCGCGACCCTCGCGGACTACCGCGCAAAGCTGGAGGCGCTCCTCCCGATCTACGAGCACGAGCTCGCGCGGGCCATCGAGAAGCGCGAGCAGTGGCGGGAGCTGCTCGGGCGGGGCATCATCTCCCGGAAGGAGTTCGAGACCGCCGAGGCGGCGGTGGCCGCCGCGCAGCAGAAGCTCGAGGACACCCGCCGGTCCATCGCGGAGGTGGATCATGCCATGGTCGAGGCGACCACGGCCCGCGCGGTGGCCGCCCTCGCGCCGCTCGGCCGGGGCGGGTACGAGCGGACGGCGACCCTGATCCGCTACAATGGCCCCACCCCATGGTCGCTGAAGACCGGCGCGGCCAAGATCGAGCAGTTCTTCATCACCCGCTTCGGACGCTCGCTGCCCGTGAGCGCCTACGGTCAGACCGCGCTCCACGACCGCATGGGCCTCGATCACCGCGACGCGCTCGACGTGGCCGTGCACCCCGACAGCCCGGAGGGGCGGGCGCTCATGGAGTACCTGCATGAGGCGGGCATTCCCTTCATCGCGGCGTGGGGTGTGGTTCCCGGCGCGACGTCGGGCTCTCACATCCACGTGGGGCAGCCGTCGCCGCGCATCGCCGTGAAGAAATGAGTCAGCGCCCGCCCGGGGCGGTTGCGTCGCCACGGGCAAAGGTGCTACGGTGCCCTCGCCCTCCCACTCGCAGTCTGGAAAGGACGCGCGCATGATTCGCTTGCTGACCGTGCTGCTCGCCACCGTGCTGCTCGCCGCTCCGGTCCTCGCCGCCGAGCTCGACGGCACCCTCAAGAAGATCAAGGCCTCGAACACCATCACCCTGGGCTACCGGGAAGACGCGCGTCCCTTCGCCTTCACGGGAGACGACGGCAAGCCCGCCGGCTACTCAGTGGACCTGTGCACCCGGATCGCCGCCAGCGTGGCGCGTCAGCTCGGGCTCCTCAATCTCCAGACCAAGTGGGTCAAGGTGACGCCGGAGAACCGCATCTCCTCCGTGGTCAACGGCACGGTGGATCTCGAGTGTGGCTCGACCACTGCGTCCCTCAGCCGGCAGGAGCTGGTGGACTTCAGTCTCATGACCTTTATCGACGGAGGGAGCCTGCTCGTCACCGACGTCTCGGGTATCCGCGACGTCACCACCCTTGCGGGCAAGAAGGTCGCGGTGGTTCCCGGCACCACCACGGAGAAAGCGCTGACCGCCGTCCTCGCCAAGCGGTCCATCAAGGCCAATGTGGTGTCCGTCAAGGATCACGCGGAGGGGATCGCCGCCCTCGACAACCGCACCATCGATGCCTACGCCTCGGACCGGACCCTCCTCATCGGCATGGGACGGACCTCCAAGAGTCCGGAGAAGCTCTCCCTCATCGAGGAGTTCTTCTCCTACGAGCCCCACGGGTTCGTGCTCAAGCGGGGCGACGCGGCCTTCCGGCTCTCCGTCAATCGCGCTCTCGCGAGCATGTATCGCTCGGGCGAGGTGGGGCCTATCTTCGAGAAGTACTTCGGGTCCATGACCACGGCCGGCCCCACCATCGTGGGCATGTACCTCCTGAACGGCCTGCCCGAGTAAGGAGACCTCCATGCGACGACTGCTGGCTAGCACGGTCCTGAGCCTCTTCCTGGGAGGCCTCCTCCTCGCCGCGCCGTTTCCCGTGGCGGCTCAGGAAGATACCCTCGCCAAGATCAAGCGCACGGGGGCCCTGACCATCGGCTTCCGCGAGTCGTCGCCCCCGTTCTCCTTCCTCGCCGCCAATGATCCCAAGCCCCAGGGCTACTCGATCGACCTCTGTCTCCGCATCGCGGACGGCATCAAGAAGGAGCTCGCCCTCCCGCAGCTCGACCTGAAGTGGGTCAAGGTCACTCCGGAGACCCGTATCGCCTCGGTGGCCAACGGCACCGTGGACATCGAATGCGGCTCGACCACCAAGACCCTTGGCCGCATGGCCCAGGTGGGCTTCACCGTGCTGACCTTCCTCGACGGAGGCAGCCTCCTCACGGTGAGCGCGGCCAATATCAACAGGCTCACGGACCTCGCCGGTAAGCGCGTCGCCGTCATTCCGGGCACCACCACGGAAGCCGCGGTGCGCGACATGGTCAAGAAGCTCGGGCTCCAGAACGTGACGCTACTCGCGGTGAAGGACCATTCGGAAGGCGTGGCCGCCCTCGACGATGGGCGGATCGACGCGTATGCCTCGGACCGGACGCTGCTCGCCGGCCTCGCCGTGAGCTCGAGGAATCCGGCCAAGCTCTACCTCATCGAGGACTTCATCTCCTACGAGCCCTATGCGCTCATGGTCCGCCGGGGCGATCCCGCCTTCCATCTCGCCGTGGACCGCGTGCTCATCCGGCTCTACCGGAGCGCCGAGGTGGTGCCGATCTACGAGAAGTGGTTCGGACCGTTCCCGGAGACGGGCAGCCTCATCGCCGCGGTGTACGTCCTGAACAGCGTGCCCGACTAGGCGCGCCACACTCCAATACCTGTCGGGCGGGGCCGGCGGTACGCCAGGCCCGTGTCCAGCCTTTCCCAGAGACCTCCGATGGCGACGACGTCGGTGCAGGCGAACCTCGACGGCACCCGCACCGAGTACTTCGAGGTCGAATGCTCGGAGGCGAGCCTGCTTGCCCTCCTGCGCGAGTGCTTCGAGGAGCATTGGCGAGACGTCATATTCGGCCCCTGCATCGAGGGCGCGGTGTTCGAGGGACGCTTCAGCGGGAAGCCCACCATCGCGCTCTTCGACGGCTACGCGACTGTCGACGTGGCCGGTGACGGTCCCGGCCGCGAGTCGTGGCATTTTCATCTCTGCATCGGCCCCCACCAGGGCAGTCCCGGTCTGCCCACCCCGCCCGAGCTGGCCCGGTGGCGCCGCTGCGCCCGCGCCGCGTTCTTTCGCAACCTCGACCGCGAGGGCCGCGCGAGCGCGTGGGGGCTCCGCATGTGGAACGGCCGCGGCGAGCAGATGCTCACGGTGTTCTTTCCCAATCCGTGGATCGATCCCGCGCGGCAGCGCTACGTGGACAGGCCGGACTGGTCGCGGCTCAGCCCGTGGATGCGATTGCGGGAGCGGTTCGCCGGCCTGCCCCCCGAGCCGCCACCCGCCCACGCCGAGCCGCCGGTCACCCATTGATGCCGCGCCGGGCCGGCGGCTTCACGCCGCGGGAGCTCCGCGCCCTCCGCGCGCTCGGCAGCCCCTGGGGAATTCAGCGCGCCCTCGACGCCATGCCGTATCACGCCGCGAGCACCGCCTGGTCGCCGCGCGCCGTCCTGCGTGAGCGTACCGCCCACTGCCTCGAAGGCGCGGTGTTCGCCGCCGCTGCTCTCCGCGTGCTCGGCCACCCGCCGCTCCTCCTCGACCTCGAGGCGGTGCAGGACACGGATCACGTCATCGCCGTCTTCCGCCTCCGCGGGCACTGGGGCGCCATCGCGAAGTCGAATTTCTCCGGGCTCCGCTATCGCGAGCCGGTGTACCGGAGCGTGCGGGAACTCGTGATGAGCTACTTCGAGGGCTACGTCAACCTGCGCGGCGAGCGGACGCTCCGCGCCTTCTCACGCCCGGTGAACCTCGGACGCTTCGACCGGGCTCAACCAGGGTGGATGGTCTCTGGCGGAGATCTCTGGTGGATAGCCGAGCATCTGGTGGAGGTGCCGCACACGCGGCTCCTGAAGCCGGCCATGATCCGCACCCTGTCGCGTGTGGATCGCCGCTCCCTCGACGCGGCCATGGCGGGCTACCAGCTACACTAGGCGCGCGGTCACGCCTCGTATTCCTGGACCACGTCGAGATGGACGCGGTCACCCTCGAAGACTAGGGTGATCAGGTTGGGCCGGCAGCACACGGTGCAGTCTTCTGTGAAAGTCTGGCGCGAGCCGCCGCTCGGATCCTCGAACACTTCGTTGTCCTCGCCGCAGAACGCGCAACTGTACGTCATGGGCTCATTCTACGCGGTATCATGACGGCCGGGACATTGCTCCCAGGAGGGAAATCCAATGGACGAGCAGGTGATCGAGACCGCTACGGGCCTTGGCTACGTGGAGCTGGTGGAAGGCACGGGGGCGCGGCCCAAGACGGGCGACACGGTGAGCGTGCACTATACGGGATGGCTCAAGAGCGGCCAGAAGTTCGATAGCTCGGTGGATCGCGGGGAGCCGCTCGCCTTTCCCATCGGAAAGGGCCGGGTCATCAAAGGATGGGACGAGGGGGTGGGCACCATGAAGGTGGGGGGAAAGCGCAAGCTCATCATCCCCGCCCATCTGGGTTATGGCGAGCGGGGAGCGGGCGGCGTCATTCCTCCCGGCGCCACGCTGATCTTCGAGGTCGAGCTCCTGGGAGTACAGCCGGCATGAGCGCCGACCCTCGTACTCCGGTGTAGTGAGCATCCCCCGTAGCCACTAGAGAATGGCGGTGTGGATGGCCCGGCCCTCGAAGAGGAGGGCGACGCCGCGGCTCGGGCCCGCACGGAACTCGAAGAGCTGGCCCACACCGGCATTTCCCCGCAGCGAGCCTTCGGCCCGCGAGGCCTGCGTCAGGAGATCCTGGACCTGGGCGCGCCGCTGTACCTCGGAGACATCCGGCGCGATGGCCTTGCCATAGCCTTCGAGGGCGTGGGCGCGGAGGATCTTGGACCACTCGCGCGTGAAGAGTGTAGGGGAGTGGAAGAGATCGACGCCGGGCACGGCGGAGCCGACGAAGACGGCGGCGCCGTGGGCGGTGACGGGCGGACGAAGCGAGGCGACACGCTCGACCTCTCCGATGTGGGCCTGGATCTTGCCGTCATCGTAGAGGGCCTGGTAGCTCTGGGTGGGCGAGGGCGTGGCGGGGGCCGCCTCGCGAGCGGATCTGGCCACGGCATCCCAGACCTGAAGCTGGTCGGCCCGCTCCATCAGCTTCGAGCGGAGCGCGGGCTGGGCGAAGCTTCCCTTGCTGTCGAAGTCCTTGCGTCCTTCGTTCCAGCGCCCCTGCTCCACGCAGTAGACGCCGATCGCGCGCGCCCCCGAGAGAGCGGGCAGCAGGATGTCCTCGCGGAGCACCCGGTTCTGCTTCCCGCCGAGCAGGATCTCGCCGGCGAGAAGGAGCACGTGAACCTTGCCACGGTTCTCCACGATCAGCTCCGGCACCGAGGCCTGAGCGCGCTCCGTGATGACCAGCGCGCCCGACTTCCGCGCCTCGTCGAGGGTGGCCACCTCGAGCGACGGGGAGGTTTCCTTCGCGGTGAGCCAGATGATGAAAAGCGGGCCGTGGACCGCCGCCATGCCCATGCGGACCGAGCCCAACCATCGTCCGAGATCGCGGCTGGTCTGGCCGCCCCACAGCGGCCGGTCGAGATCCGCGGGTTCGCCCAGCACCCGGATCCGGTCTGCCCACGCCCACCCGGGCGCCGTCACCGCTCCCACCACCCCTGCGCTGCACCCGAGCAGGAACTGCCGACGCTTCGTATCCATGTTCCCTCCCCGCCCGGTCCCAGCCGGGCATTTGGCCGGTTAGACCGGACGGGGAGGGGAAAGTTCCCGGCGCTACTTCTGCTTGGCGATGATCATGTCCTTGATGCCCTGATAGGTCTTCTCCGGGACGACCTTTCTCGACACGAGCTGGTCCTTCTTCGCGTAGGGGCGGTTCTCGATGATCTTCTGCGAGTAGGCGTCGCCGACACCGGGGAGGGCCTTGAGCTCGTCAGCCGAGGCGGAGTTGATGTCGACGAGTGCCTTCTTGCCCTCGGGCTTGGCGGCCGGTTTGGCGTCGGTCTTGGCCGGCGCGGGAGCGGTGTCCTTCTTGGCCTGCGCATAGGCGTGGGGCGCCGCGGCGACTCCCAGGGCGAGGAACAGGGCCGTGAGCAGAGCGAGCGCGCGAGTAAACATATGTATCCTCCTTGATACGCACGCTAGGCGTTGCTCGCAGCGGCTGTCAAGCCTGACCTTGCCTCGACGGGCTCTCTCCGGTAGGGTCGGCGTCCATGTCGATGCGCACGGTGTATCTGCAGGCGGACACGGAGGCGGTGAGGCGCGCCGCGGAGGTGATTCGCGCGGGTGGCCTCGTCGCCTTCCCCACGGAAACCGTGTACGGTCTCGGCGCCGATGCCCTCTCCGGGGCGGCGGTGACGCGGATCTTCGAGGCCAAGGAGAGGCCGCGAGGCAATCCGCTCATCGTTCACGTGGCCGGTGTCGACGCCCTCGAGGGCGTGGCGGCCCAGGTGCCGGCCCGGGTACAGGACATCGCCCGCCGCTTCTGGCCAGGTCCGCTCACCCTCGTGCTTCCGCGCGCGCGGGCAGTTCCCCTCGTGACCACGGGCGGCCTCGAGACGGTGGCGGTGCGGGTGCCTGCCCATCCCGTGGCCCGGGCCCTCATCCACGCCGCCTCGCGTCCCATCGCCGCGCCCTCCGCCAATCGCTCCGGCCGCCCGAGCCCGACATGCGCCGAGCACGTCCGCGAGGATCTCAACGGGCGTATCGACCTCGTCCTGGACGGCGGATCAACTCCGGTGGGCGTGGAGTCGACGGTGCTCGACATGACCTCGGAGCCCCCGACGCTGCTCCGACCCGGCGGCGTCACCCTCGAGCAGCTCGAAAGCTGCCTGGGCGAGGTGCGGGTGCTCTCGAGCGACGACGATGAGGCGGCGAGCCGTTCCCCGGGCCTTCGCTTCCGCCACTACGCCCCCCGGGCGCGGATCGTGCTGATCGAGCCGGGCACGGGTGAGCGCGCCGTGACGTCCTGGCTGGAGGCGGGGAAGTCCGTCGCCCTCATGATTCAGCGGGCGGCGGGGCTGGAGAGGCCGGGTCTCACGGTGAAGAGCATGCCCGCCGACAGCGAGGGCTATGCCCGCGAGCTCTTCGGCGTCCTCCGGGAGCTCGATTCGAGGGGAGTGGACGCCATATTCGTCGAGGCCATAGCCGAGGAGGGCCTGGGTCGAACCGTCATGGACAGGCTCCGGCGGGCCGCCTCTTGACACGGGCAAACGAATCCTCGTCTATACTGTGAGTGTGGCACCGGAGCCCTAGGCATCCGGGCCCAAGGAGGAGAACCCAATGAAGCGATCCGTGGCCATTGCGTGTCTTGCGATCATCGCGCTCGCTCCGGTGCTTCTCGTCACCGATGCGTGGGCCCGAGCCGGCGGCGGTAGCTCGGGTGGCAGCCGCGGCTCGCGCAGCTACTCGTCTCCCGCGCGTCCCTCGCCCACCCCGGCTACGCCGAGCCAGCCGACCTCTCCGCCCTCTTCGGTCCAGCCTCAGCCTCAGCGCTCCGGCTGGGGCGCTGGTCTGATGGGTGGCCTGGCCGGTCTCGCCCTCGGCGGTCTGCTCGGCAGCATGCTCTTCGGTCATGGCATGGGTGGTGGCATTGGCATGCTCGAGATCCTCCTCATCGCGGGCGGAGCCTTCCTGCTCTTCCGCATGATGCGGAACCGTCAGGCCGCGTCCCAGCCGAGCTATGGGCAGGCCGGCGGCGGAACGTGGCAAAGTCAGCCTCAACCTCAGCCATACCAGGCCCCCGTGGCTCAGGCCCAGCCGGTGGAGATCGGGCCCAGCGACCTCGACCGGGGCATCGCGAACATCCGTCAGATGGATGCAGGCTTCGATCCGGCCCGCCTGAGCGACATCGCCTCCGACATCTTCTTCAAGGTGCAGGCAGGGTGGATGAACCGCGACATGCGGGAGGCAGCGGCGGTGGTCACTCCGGAGATGAGCGACATCCTCCAGAAAGACTGCGACCGCCTGCGCGGCCAGGGCCGGGTCAACCGGCTCGAGAACATCGCGGTGCGCTCGGTCGACCTCTCGGAGGCGTGGCAGGAGAGCGGCCAGGACTTCGTCACCGTGCACTTCCTCGCGAACCTGCTCGACTACACGGTGGACGAGCGCTCGGGGCAGGTGGTGGAAGGCAACCGCAGCGAGCCGGTGAAGTTCGAGGAGTTCTGGACCTTCGTGCGGCCCGTTGGACCGAATCCGTGGAGGCTCACCGCGATCCAGCAGGCGTAGCCGCACTTTTTTCGCAGCGAGTGCGAAGCCCCGGTCGGGTCACTGACCGGGGCTTCGTTGTGCACCGAGAGGAGGAAGCCGTCATGGCCAAGCCCACGAAACCGATCAGCCGCTTCCCCGTGCCCGCACCGGAGACCTTGCCCGCCGACATCCGTGAAGTGGTGGACACCAATACCGCGAAGGCGGGCTTCACGCCCAATGTCTTCCTCGCCTACGGCTACAAGCCGGAGCACTTCCGCGCGTTCTTTCACTATTACGAGACGCTCATGAAGGGCCCCTCGGGCCTCTCGCGGGCCGACCGGGAGATGATCGTGGTGGCGGTGAGCCGGATCAACGCCTGCACCTACTGCACGGTGGCCCACGGGGCGGCACTCCGGATTCTCAGCAAGGATCCCTACCTCGCCGACCAGATCAGCGCCAACTACCGGCTGGCCGACCTCACGCCGCGCCAGCGCGCCATGCTCGACTTCGCGGTCAAGGTGACGGAGCGCTCCGCGGAGATCGACCAGGCCGACTTCGAGACCCTGCGCGGGCACGGGTTCACGGAGTCCGACATCTGGGACATCGGGGCGGTGGCCGCCTTCTTCAGCCTCTCCAACCGCATGGCGAACCTGGCGGACATGAGGCCCAACGAGGAGTTCTACACCATGGGCCGAGGGTAGGCACGGCGCGCGTGAAGCTCATCTCATGGAACGTCAACGGTATTCGCGCGGCCTGGAAGAAGGGCCTCCCCGAATTCGTGGTCGCCGAGAATCCCGACGTGCTCTGCCTCCAGGAGACCAAGATTCAGCGAGAGCAGCTCACCCCCGAGCTGACAGACCTTCCTGGCTATCGATCGCACTGGAGCATGGCCGAGAAGAAGGGCTACAGCGGGGTGGCGACCTACACGCGGCCGGAGCCGCTCGCCGTCGCCACGAACTTCGGGTCACCCGCCCTCGATACGGAGGGCCGCGTCCTCCACATCGAGTACCCGGATTTCCACCTGTTCAACGGCTACTTCCCGAATAGCGGAATGGGTCCCGAGCGTCTCGCCCACAAGATGCAGTTCTACGACGAGTTCCTCAGCCTCACCGAGCGGCTCCGCAAGGCGGGCAAGGGCATCGTGGTGTGCGGCGACGTCAATACCGCGCACACCGAGATCGACATCGCGCGCCCCAAGGAAAACGAGAACACCCCCGGCTTCATGGCGGTCGAGCGCGCGTGGGTGAGCAAGCTGGTGGCCCACGGCTATCACGACACCTTCCGGATCTTCGTGGCCGAGCCCGGACACTACACGTGGTGGGACATGAAAACGGCGGGGCGGGCCCGCAACGTGGGATGGCGCATCGACTACTTCTTCGTGTCGGACGAGCTGCGCGGCCGTATCAAGGCCGCGGGGATCTTGCCCTCAATCCAGGGCTCGGATCACTGTCCCATCACCCTCGAGATCGAGTAGGCCCGCGCCCGCGGCGGGCGGCCGAGACCTGAGAGCGCCCACGCTGCGTTCGCCCGCCCGCCCCTGGCTGATCGTGGCCGCGCTGTTCCTCGTCACCTGCGGCATGGCCATACCCCTTGCCGCCTACGGCGTCTTCCTTCCCGTCCTCTCCGAGGCACTCGGCTGGAGCCGCGGTGCCATCTCCACCGCGCTCTCCATCAACCTTCTCGTGGGCGGGGTGGCCGGCTTCGGCATCGGGGCCCTCGCGGACCGGTATGGACCTCGCGTGATGCTCGTCCTCACCGTGATGCTCGCGGGGGCGGCCTTCGCCCTCGTCTCGCTGGTGGGCGCGATCTGGCAGCTCTACCTCTTCGTGGGAGTTCTCGGCGGGGTGGGGACGTCGAGCTTCTATCTGCTCAGCGCCACCACTATCGCGCGCTGGTTCAAGGAGCGCCGCGGGCTCGCCCTCTCGCTCGTCCTCGTGGGCTTCAATCTCGGCTACGTCTCGGCGGGGCCGCTCGCCGCCTGGCTCATCGCGGAGTTCGGCTGGCGCACCGCCTACGCCGCGCTGGGCGTCGGCGCCGGCCTGATCGCGCTCCTCGGCGCGGTGAGCGTGCGGACTCCGCAGCGGGCCGAGCCCGGGTCGACCGATCGGCACGATCGCGCCACCGCGGTGGCGCTCGATGGTGTCACCATCGGCCAGGCGTTGCGTGATCCGCGGCAATGGTGCCTGAACGCGTCGTGGCTCCTCCAGGGCGGCCTCGTATTCATGGTCACCGTTCACATCGTTCCGTTCGCGCGCGACCAGGGCCTGAGTCTCGCCGGCGCATCGCTCGCCCTCACCACGTACGGGGCGGGCGCCTTCGCCGGGCGACTCGTGGGAGGCGTGGCGTCCGACCGATTGGGCACCCTCACCGCGATACGGGCTGGCTTCATCGCCATGACCCTCGCCATGGCCGTGGTCGCCTGGGTCCCCTCCCGCGTGGCGATGCTGGCGTCGATGGCGGCCTTCGGGGCGGGATTCGCGGCGGCGGATACCATGGTGGCCAAGGTGATTCCCGACGTCTTCGGCCTGCGAGCCATCGGCGCCATCATGGGCGTCTTGAACTTTGGCTGGCGGCTCGGGGCGGCTCTCGGCCCGGCCGCCGCCGGCTTCCTCTTCGACCGTACGGGCTCGTACACCGTCGCCTTCGGTGTCGCGCCGTTCGCCGTTCTCTTCGCCTGGGCGCTTTTCTCCCTCGGCACCTCCCGCGTCCGCATGACCTAGCACAGATCCCTCTCCCTCAGGGAGGGAGAGGGCGGAGTGAGGACCCCACATCCCTCTCCCTCCCGGGAGGGCGAGGGCAGGGTGAGGGTGGGGACGTTTTTTGTCCTAAGGTTTCACGATCAGATCGATCTCGACCAAAGCCCCCACGGCAAGACCGGTGACGCCGACACAGGTGCGCCCAGGCAGGCGCCCCGGCTGGAAGTACGTCACGTACACGCTGTTCATCGCCGCGTAGTCCTGGAAGTTCACGAGATAGACCCGCGCGAAGACCACGCGATCGAGGCTCGTGCCGGCGCCCGCGAGCACGGTCTGGAGATTCTTCATCACCTGATGCGTCTGCTCGACGATGCCTCCCGGTACGAGGCGATCACCCGTCTTGGGATCGGAGGGTATCTGGCCGGTGACGAACAGGAATTCGCCGGCGCGCACGGCATGGCTGTACGGCGCAGTGGGGGGCGGGGGCGGCGCGTCGGGCACCATCAGGAACTCGAGGTCCATGGACGGGGAGTCTAGCATCGTCGCCAGGCGGTGTGCGATGCTCTGCTTCGCCATTCGGGGAGGATTGCCGCTTGCCGGACGAAACGGGACCGCGCCGGGGGCCGAGCATCGACGCGGTCGGGCTCTGCGGGAGCTGCCGTCACGTGCGGCGAGTGGAGACGGCGCGCGGATCGGTCTTCTATCTCTGCGAGTGCGCGGCGCACGATCCGCGCTTCCCGAAGTATCCACCCCTGCCCGTCATCCGGTGCTCCGGCTATGAGCGGGCGGGGACGGACTGACGGGCTGGTCAGGCCTTCACGCCCTGTCGGCCGAAGACGGGATTGTCCGTCCGGTCGACGAGGGCTTCTGCGCCCTCCGTGGGAAGCTGTTCGGAGAAATTCTGGGCGGCGTCGATGTCGCCTTCCCACACCTCGCGGGGCAGCTCGTACAGCACTTCGATCCCGTGGCCGTCGGGGTCGGAGATGTACACGCTGTGGGTCATGCCGTGATTGATGCGGCGGTGAAAGGGCACGCCCTTCGACTGGAGATAGGCGATCTGCTTGAGCCACGACTCGCGGTCAGGCCACGCGATGGCCACGTGGTTGAGCCCCGCGCGTCGGGGCATCAGCTTCCACTCGTCGTGGGCCGCGCCGCCGTTCTCGGACGTCTTGGGCACTTCGGCGAGGGCCAGATCGTGGTGGGTCACCCCGCCCTGCGGATCGACGCCGCTGTAGAAGCGCATGTTCGGCCGCGTCCGTCCGGGAACCTGCTTCAGCTGGGCGACGCACCGGAACCCGATGATCTCGGTCCAGAAGCGGTGCGACACCTCCATGTCCGTCACATTGAGGACGAGATGGTTGATGGCGCGCGGGGGCTGGGCGTGAGTCGGAGGATGGGGACCTTTGGCGTCAGGGTTCGGCATGGTGACCTCCCTTGTTGATTGGCGGGTATTGTATATCAAACACGCGCGGACGGACGGGCCGGGTGTAGTGTGGCCGTTCATCACCCTACGGTATGGCCCCACGTGAAGAACATGGTGCCCCACCACAACATCTTCAACTTCGGCCGCATGCAGAACGTGTGGCGGGACAGGTAGACGGCGGGAGCTATTCCTAGGGCGAGCCCACCACGATGTCGGCGGGCTCTATGCCCTCGATCTTGGCGCGCACCCGCCAGGGCCGAGGGCCCGCCTGCTCGAGGGGAAACGTGGCGATGCTGTTGGCGCCCGCGGGCGGGGCACCACTCCCGCCCACCACGCCGCCCGTGGAGACACCGACCCCGGTGCCCACCGCGCTGCCGCCGCCCGTGCGCCCGAAGCTACCCACGCCGATGGAGATGCCCACCGGGCTGCCCCAGCTTCCGCCTCCGGAGGACGCGGTGTACTCGATGGTCTGGGCGTCCACGAAGGCACCGTCAGCCTTCACGATCTGCGCGCGCTCGAGCCGGCGGCCACCCGTGTCGATCTCCACGCGGAGACGGTCGCTCACGATGGTGTAGGCGGCGGAGATGGGAGCGCCCGCCACCGGCACCTCGGGCTTGTAGGGCAAGTTGGAGGAGGTTGGAGCGGGCGCTGGTGTCGACGACGAGCAGCCGCCAACCGCGATCGTCAGGATCGCCCCCAGCAACGGCGCGTACGACATCCTCATGCCCCCAGTGTCTCACGACGTTCAATCGAGGGCATTGGTATCGAAGGCGGAGACGCGAGCTCAGGCGCGAGGCAGAGGCCAGCCCAGCCACTCGCACACGCCGCGGCCCATGACCCACTCGAGGTCCTCGCCCTTGAGCCAGGGCAGGTGCTCGGTGAAGAGCGTGATGCACTCGTAGTAGGTGCAGGGCATGCGGGTGAGATCGGTGCCCCAGAAGACGCGGCG
>DASYQB010000311.1:0-21824 GCA_036005985.1 Candidatus Methylomirabilota bacterium
TGCCCAGGTCGACAAGCCGGCGCAGAAGCCGGTCCAGGCCAAAGCGAAGCCCTTCGTTCCGGCCCTGGCCCTTGACGCTCCCGTGATCACTCGCGCGTCGCAGCCCCGCGTAGAGGCGTCGGCTATCAATACCGCAAAGGAGGAGCCGGTCGGCGCGCAGCACACCATGGCCATGGTCACCCTGACCCCGCTCCCCACGGCCGAACCCGAGCCGGGACCCGCGCCTCTCAAGATCGCCCAGGCGCCGATCCCCGCCCCCGAGCCGGTACCCGCTCCTCTCAGGGTCGTCCAGGCGCCGGCGCCCGGGCCCGCGCCCGCTCCCGGACCGGCGCCCGCGCCGCGCCCGGGAACGCCAACCATGCCGCCGCCGCCTCCGCCGCCGCCGGCGGCGCCGCCCGCTCCGCGGCTGCAGCCGATGCCGAGCGGCCGAACGCCATCGGAGTCGAGACTTATCTCGCTCGACTTCAAGGACGCCGATATCGGCAACCTCCTGCGTATCCTCTCCGCGGAGAGCGGAAAAAATATTGTGGCCGGCGACGACGTCAAGGGCAAGGTATCCGTCTCGCTACACAATGTGACCTGGGAGCAGGCGCTCGACACCATCCTCGAGACACGCGGCCTGCAGCGGCTCGAGCGCAACGGGATCATTCGTGTCGTCTCCACCGAGCAGCTGACCAAGGAGCGCGAGGCGCAGGCCCGGATGCAGGACGCCCTCGTCAAGGCCGAGACGGACGCGCGCACACGACGGGCCGACGCCGAGTTCAAAGAGGCCGAGGCGACCTCCAAGAAGTTCCAGTCCGATGCAGCCATCGCGGAAGCCAAGGCGCGCGGTCCGCTCAAGGAAGAGACCGTTCGCCTTTCCTATGCCGATCCTGAGGCCGTCGCGAGGACGCTCCAGGGCATCCTGGGCATACCACCTTCCGGTAGCGTCCCGGTATCAGGACCGCCGATAATCAGCAGCGTTCCGATGAATCCTACCGTCGTGGGAGAGTCTCCGCCTAACCCAGCCCTCGGCAGGCTGCCCGAGCCCGGTATCCCGTACCCGCCGGCGGTTCAGACCCCGTGGAGCCAGCAGGTCGTATCCGTGAGCCAGGACGTGCTCGCCAAAGGCATCACCATCCAGGCATACAAGCCGACCAATAGCATCTTCATCCGCCACTACGAAGCTGACATCGAGCGAATCAAGAAGCTCATCCGCGAACGCTTCGACGTGCCGCTGCCTCAGGTGAAGATCGAGGCGCGGATGGAAATCCTCGACCGCAACGCCTACGAGGGCATCGGCGTCCAGTGGGGCGGTGCGGGGGCGGGCAACATCAACAACCACACCGCGATCATAGGCCAGGGCTTCCAGACCGCCGGCGACACCGGCGTGCCGTTCCGTCCCGGAGCCGTATCTGGAACCACATTACTTACCGACGCGATCGGTGTGAACAGGGGGACTCCGCCCAACCTTCCCAACCTGAACCTCTCCCAACTCCTCCCCATCTCGGGCTCTACAGGCCTGCCCCTCGGTGGCAACGTGGTCAACCTGCCCTTTGCCGCACTGCCGGGCGCCGCAACGCAGGGTGCGCCTGCCGGCGGCATCTCCTTTGGGTTCGTTTCGGGCAGCTACAACATCAACCTGGCGCTGCAGGCGCTCGCCGCACAGGGCAAGGCGCGCACGCTCGCCCGCCCGGAGATCGTCACCGTGGACAACTCGAAGGCCACGATCTCTCTCGGAGAGGAAATTCCCTACGCGACGGTGAGCTCGGCTGGCACCCAGATCCAATTCAAGGAGGCCGTGCTCAAGCTCGATGTCCTTCCGACCGTGGTCCGGGAGCAGGTCGGTCCGAATGTCGTCACCAAGATCAAGATGGTCGTCCTCGTGGAGAACAACTCCCGCGGGGATAACATCGGGCTGGGCGTAGGCATCGCCGTGCCGATCATTAACAAGCGTAAGGCGGAGACCCAGGTCCTGATCAAAACCGGCGATCGACTCGTCATCGGCGGCGTCACCCAGGGGTTGACGACGACGAACATACGGAAGGTGCCGGTCTTCGGTGATATTCCCGTCATCGGCTGGCTCTTCAAGCAGAAGGAGAACACCGAGACCGGCCGCGAGCTCGTCGTCTTCATCACCCCGTCCCTCGTCAACGGACAGGGAAGCGCAGGCATGGACTTGACTCCCGTCGCCCCCAGGTAGTACGGTCCGGTGTGGCATTTCGCTTCCTCACAGCCGGCGAGTCCCACGGCGAGGTCCTTACTGCCGTCATAGATGGTGTGCCCGCCGGCCTTCCTCTGACCGAGGAGCAGCTCAACGAAGACCTCGGGCGCCGGCAGCGCGGCTACGGCCGCGGCGGGCGCATGAAGATCGAGCGGGACCAGGCTCACATCTCCTCCGGCGTCCGCTGGGGCATGACGCTCGGCAGTCCCATCACCCTCACCATTCAGAACCGGGACTGGGAGAACTGGAAGCACACCATGTCCGTGGGCGAGCCCCCGTCGGGGACGCCGGCCAAGGCGGTGACGCGGCCACGTCCGGGACATGCCGACCTCGCCGGGGCCATGAAGTACGGCCACCGCGACATCCGCAACGTCCTCGAGCGCTCGAGCGCGCGCGAGACCACCGCGCGCGTGGCCGTGGCCGGAGTGGCCAAGCGCCTCCTCGGTGAGTTCGGCATCACCATCCTGAGCCACGTGACCGAGATCGGCGGCGTGCACATCGGTCCCCTGGAAACGCCGTGGGACGAGATCCGGTCGCGCGCGGAAGCATCCGAAGTCCGCTGCGCCGATCCCGCCGCCGAGCGCGCCATGATCGATGCCATCGACCAGGCGAAGGCGGCCGGCGATACGCTCGGTGGCGTCTTCGAGGTGGTGGCCCTCGGCTGCCCGGTCGGTCTGGGCTCGTACGTGCAGTGGGACCGCAAGCTCGACGGCCGGCTCGCCCGGGCCTTCTGCTCCATCCACGCCATCAAGGGCGCGGAGATCGGCATGGGCTTCGAGGCCGCGCGGCGCCCTGGCTCCCAGGTCCACGACGAGATCCTCTTCGACGCGGCGGGCGGCTTCGACCGGCGCTCCAATAGCGCGGGCGGGCTGGAGGGTGGCGTGACCAATGGCCAGCCCGTCATCGTGCGTGCCGCCATGAAACCCATCTCGACCCTGCGCAAGCCACTGCGCTCGGTCGACATGGCGACCAAGGAAGCGGTGGAAGCGGTGGTGGAGCGGAGTGACGTATGCGCGGTGCCTGCCGCAGGCGTGGTGGGCGAAGCCATGATGGCGCTGGTTCTCGCCGAGGCGTTCCTCGAGAAGTTCGCAGGCGACAGCGTGGAAGAGATCCGGCGCAACTATCAGGGCTACCTCGACTACCTGAAGAGCTGGTAGCCGTCCGGCAGCACAGTCCCATGATCGACATCCCAGTTCGCCTCGGTCCCCGCTCGTATCGCATCCTCGTCGGCGGGGGGATTCTCGGAGAGGTGGGAGCCGAGCTCGCGCGCCTCAAGGTGGGCCGCAAAGTCGCCCTCGTCACCGATCCGTCCATCCTGTCCCTCCATGGCGATGCGGTGTCGCGGAGCCTTGCCCATGCGGGATTCGACGTCACGCCCGTGCTCCTTCCCGAGGGAGAGCGGGCCAAGACGCTCGAGGTCGCCGCCTCGACCTGGGAGCGCTTCCTCGAGGCCGGCCTCGACCGGGGCTCCACGGTGGTGGCCCTGGGAGGTGGCGCGGTCGGAGATCTCGCAGGCTTCGCCGCGGCCACCTACATGCGGGGCGTCAATTTCGTCCAGATGCCGACGACGCTCCTCGCGCAGGTGGACGCGTCCATCGGCGGGAAGACAGCCATCGATCACCCGCGCGCCAAGAACCTGATCGGGGCCTTTTACCAGCCGCGCCTCGTCATCTCGGACACCGCCGCTCTCCTCACCCTTCCGGAGCGGGAATACCGCTCGGGAATGGCCGAGGTGATCAAGCACGGCATCGTGCTCGACGCGGATTATTTCTCCGACGTGGAGAGCGCGGCCGGCGCTCTCCGCGCGAGGGAGCCCGCTGCCCTCGAGCGCATCGTCGCGGGCTCGTGCCGCCTCAAGGCCTCGGTGGTCGAGCGTGACGAGCAGGAAGCCGAGCTCCGTCACGTGCTCAACTATGGCCACACCATCGGCCATGCCATCGAGGCCATCACCGGCTACCAGCGTTTCGCTCACGGCGAGGCCGTTTCTCTCGGCATCGCGGCCGAGGCGGGCATCGCCGAGCGTCTCGGCGTGGCCAAGCCCGGCCTGCGCGCGCGTCAGCTCGCGGCGCTCGATGCCCTGGGGCTGCCCGTGCGCGGAGTGGGCGAGCCTCCCGAGCGCGTGATCGAAGCGCTGAGCCGAGACAAGAAGGCCAAGGACGGGCGGGTGCCCTTCATCCTCTCTCCCGAAATCGGTGCGTTCCGCCTCGTCTACGATGTGCCGCGGGCCACCATCCTGGAGGCCATCGCCGACCTCGGCTGACCTGCGAGATCATCGGTCTCCAGAGCCGTGACGCATTGACTCTAGGTGGTTTTGGCGGCTATAAAGGAAGCGCATGGCGAACCCGATACCCCAGGGTGGCCGGGCGGCAGTCGCCGAGGATCCCGTGGCGGCGGCCGCGATCAGGCGATACGAGGAGCGCCTCATGCGGGATCCGACCTCCTTGGCCTTCGCCCCGCTGGCCGATGCCTATCGCAAAGTCGGGCGTACACGGGAAGCCATCAACCTGTGCCGGGAGGGGTTGGCCCGGTTCCAGCATTACACGACGGCGCGCCTGATTCTGGCCAAGGCGCACCTGGACGACGGCAATCCCGAGGCCGCGCTGGCCGAGCTCGGGGTCATCCTGCAGGCGAGTCCGCGGGACGTGCAGGCACATCGCATGGCGGCAGAGATTCACCGCAAGGCCGGTCGATGGGAGGAGGCGCGGCAGCATCTCGAGCGCGTGGTCAAGCTCGACGGCACGGATCGCGAGTCGCGCCTGCTCCTGGAGGCGCTCGGAGTGGAAGGGCGCGCGGAGGCGGCCTCGCCCCTCAGTCGCGTGCTCGCCGACGACACGTTCATCACCGCGAGCATGGGCGCCCTCTGCCTCGAGCAGGGGCTCGCCGACGACGCGGCACTGATCTTTCTTCGCCTGAGCAGGAAGAACCCGGGCGACATGCAGGCCCGCGCACGCCTCGAAGAGGCGCTCAGGGCCAAGACCCAGAAACGAAAGGGACCATAACCCCATGCAGGTGTCCACCGCGGAATTCAAGAAGGGACTCAAAATCCAGTTCGACGGGCAGCCGTACACCATCGTCGACTTCCAGCACGTCAAGCCGGGCAAGGGCGGCGCCTTCGTGCGCACCAAGCTCAAGCACATGCGGCAGGGGCGGGTGATCGACAACACGTTCCGCGCCGGCGAGAAGGTGGAGCTCGTCGACTTCGAGGAGAAGCACATGCAGTATCTGTACAAGGACGACCGCTACCACTTCATGGACACGGAGACCTACGATCAGATCTCGCTGTCCGCGGATGAAGTGGGCGACGCCCGCGACTTCCTCAAGGAGAACACCGAGGTCGACATCCTCTTCATCGATGGCAGCCCGGTGACCGTCGAGCTGCCCAACTTCCTCGAGCTCCAGATCGTCAAGACCGATCCGGGCATCCGTGGCGACACGGCGTCCGGCGGCAACAAGCCGGCCACGCTCGAAACGGGGGCGGTGATCCAGGTGCCGCTCTTCCTCAACGAGGGGGACATCGTGAAGGTCGACACGCGCAGCTGGGACTATCTGGGCCGCGTCGCGGCGGCGGGCTAGGCCCGTGGCCGGCAAGGCGCGGGTGGCCCGCCCCGCGGCGGGACCGCAGTGGACGCCCGAGCAGGTGGTGGAGCTGGCGGTGGCCCACGATCTGGCCGAGCTCGAGATCGAGAGCAGCGGGCTGCGCGTGCGCGTCGTCCGCGGTCACGCTCCGGTGACCGTGGCCGCTCCTGTTCCCGCGGTGTCCGGCAGCCTCTCCCAATCCGAAGCGGCCGCTCCCGTGGCCGACGCGGTTCCCGGCGCGATCACCATCGAGGCACCCATGGTCGGCACCTTCTACCGCGCCACCAACCCCGAGGCGACGCCCTTCGTGAGCGAAGGCGACACGGTGAAGGAAGGCCAGACCCTCTGCATCATCGAGGCGATGAAGCTCATGAACGAGATCGAGTCGAAGGTGGCGGGGCGCGTTATCAAGATCCTCGTGGAGAACGCCCAGCCGGTGGAGTTCGGCCAGCCCCTGTTCCTGGTGGAGCCGCGCCGGTAGCCGGGTAGCGCCTCATGTTCCACAAAATCCTCATCGCCAATCGCGGCGAGATTGCCCTGCGGGTCCTCCGCACCTGCCGCGAGATGGGCATTCGCACCGTGGTCGCCCACTCCCAGGCCGACGCGGGCTCGCTCCCCGTGCGCCTCGCCGACGAGTCGATCTGCATCGGTCCCCCCGAGGCGCGTCAGAGCTATCTCAACATTCCCAGCATCATCTCCGCGGCATCCATCACGGACAGCGAGGCGATTCATCCCGGCTATGGGCTCCTCTCCGAGAACGCCGCCTTTGCGGAGATCTGCCGCGCCTGCGGCATCGCCTTCATCGGCCCCGCCCCCGAGGCGATCCGGCTGATGGGCGACAAGGCCCAGGCCCGCGCCATGGCCAAGCAGGCGGGAGCGCCCGTGGTACCGGGCAGCGAAGGGCCGCTCGAAGGCGTGGACGAGGCGCAGGCTCTGGCCGACACCATCGGCTATCCTGTGATCGTGAAGGCGGCGGCAGGTGGGGGCGGGCGCGGCATGCGCATCGTCCGCGCCCGCGACATGCTCGCCCAGGCCTTCGCCACCTGCCAGGCCGAGGCGGCCCAGGCCTTCGGATCGTCCGAGCTCTACCTGGAGAAATTCGTGGAGGAGGCCCGCCACGTCGAGGTGCAGGTGCTGGGCGACCGGAACGGCATTCGGGTGCACCTGGGAGAGCGCGATTGCTCCGTGCAGCGCCGTCACCAGAAGCTCCTCGAGGAGAGTCCCGCCTGCGCCATCTCCGACGAGACGCGCGCGGGCCTCTACAAGGCCGCCCTCACCGTGGCCAATGCCGTCAACTACGTGTCGGCGGGCACCGTGGAATTCCTCGTGGCCAACGACGGCACCTTCTACTTCATCGAGATGAACACGCGGATCCAGGTCGAGCATCCGGTGACCGAGATGCTCACCGGCATCGACATCGTCCGCGAGCAGGTGCGGATCGCCTCCGGGGAGCCGCTCGGCTACAAGCAGAAAGACGTGGAGTTCCGCGGGCACGCCATCGAGTGCCGCATCAATGCCGAGGATCCGGAGCACTTCATCCCTTCCCCGGGCACGGTGACGGCCTGGCTCGCCCCCGGTGGTCCCGGGGTACGAGTGGACAGCCACATGATGCCGGGGGCAGTGGTCACGCCGTTCTACGATTCGCTCATCGCCAAGATCATCGTGCACGGACGCGACCGCGCCGAGGCGATTTCCCGCATGTACCGGGCCCTCACGGAAACGGTGGTGGAAGGGGTGAAGACGACCATCCCCTATCACCTGAAGCTCCTCGCGGATCCCGCGTTCCTCTCCGGAGATCACACGCTGCCCCGCCTTGAAGTCGGCCCCTGACCGCGACGCTCTCGCGTGCGACGGCGCTTCCCACGCCCCTCTACGTCATCCTCGACCGGGGCGTCGCGGCGGGGCGTGAGCTGTCGGCGGTTCTGGACGGGGTGCTCGCCGGAGGCTGCCGGGTCGTCCAGCTCCGGGAAAAGAGCCTTCCGGCCGTCGAGCTCCATCTGCTCGCGGGCGCGCTCCGACGCCGCTGCCGTGAGGCGGGATGTCTCTTCATCGTCAATGACCGTGTCGACCTCGCCCTCGCTATCGAGGCGGACGGCGTTCACGTGGGCCAGGACGATCTGCCCGCCCGCGACGCCCGGCGGCTCCTGCGCCCGGGCATGCTCCTCGGCGTATCGACCCACGACGAGGACCAGGCGCGACGCGCCCGGGACGACGGCGCAGATTACGTCGCGGTGGGCAGCATGTTCCCCACCGGGTCCAAGCCCGGCTTCCAGCTCGTGGGCCCCGATCTCCTGAGACGCGTGCGTCCGCACGTCGGACTGCCTCTGGTCGCCATCGGCGGGATCACCGTGGACAATGTCGCGGAGGTGATTCGGGCGGGCGCCGACGCGGTGGCGGTCATCTCGGCGGTGTGCGGCGCCCCCGATCCCGCCGCGGCGGCGCGGAGCTTCATGGAGCGGATTCGCGCGGTGGGGGAGGGCGCCTCACGGTGAACGCGGTGCGCGGGCGCGGGGTCGCCATCGGCCTCGGCTGTCTCGTGTTCGTGGCGGCCGTTGTCACGTTCTGGCCGGGCCTCACCGGTGACTTCCTCAACTGGGACGATCGGGACAACGTGGTCAACAATCCCGGCGTGCACGGGCTCGGGCGCGACCAGCTCCGGTGGATGTGGACGGGGACGATGCTCGGCCACTACATCCCGCTGACCTGGATGAGCTTCGGCCTCAGCTACGTGCTGGGCGGTCTCAAGCCGTGGGGCTATCACGCGCTGAACCTGCTCCTCCACGGCGCCAATGCCGTGCTCTTCTACCTGATCGCGCGGCGCCTGATCGCGCTGGCGCGTCCCGGGGGCGCGGAAGCCGGCCCGTGGGCCCTCTCGCTCGGCGCCACCTGCGCGGCCCTCCTCTTCGCCGTGCACCCGCTACGCGTCGAGTCGGTGGTCTGGATCACGGAACGCAAGGACGTCCTGTGCGGACTCTTCTTCCTCGGGTCCGTGCTCGCCTATCTCAAGGCGGTGGCCGCTCCCGCCATCGACCGGCGCTGGCAGGTGATTTCGCTCGCCTCCTTCGGGGCGGCCCTCCTCGCCAAGGCCGCGGCCGTGCCCCTGCCCGCCATCCTGCTCCTGCTCGACGTGTACCCGTTGCGGCGGGCGCGCGGAGCGGCGGGCTGGCGGCACGTGATCGTCGAGAAGATTCCGTGGGCCATTCTCTCGGTGGCGGGGGCGGCGGTGGCGCTGCACGCGGTATACCGGGGAACCGCGGTGACCGACTACGCCCGCTACGGCGTGGGCTCACGCCTTGCCATGACCGCCTACACCTTCGTCTTCTATCCCACCCGCTGGTTCTGGCCCGTGGAGCTCCTACCTCTCTACGAGCTGCCCCAGGAGATCCGGTTCGGGGCGCCCCGCTTCTTGATCCCCGCGGTCGCCTTCGTGGTGGTGACGGTCGCGCTGGTCGCGCTCAGACGGCGCTGGCCGGCCGGGCTCGCCGCCTGGATGGCGTCCATCCTCATGCTCCTGCCCATCAGTGGGGCTGTGCACTCCGGGCATCAGCTTGCCCACGATCGCTACAGCTATCTGTCCGGGCTGGGCCTCGCCCTTCTCTTCGGAGGCGGCTTGACCTGGCTGCTCAATGCCCGCGCCCAGGGGCGGGTGAGCCCCACGATCGCCCGGAGTGTGGCCGGGGGAGCGGCCCTCGTGGTGCTCGTGCTGGCCGTGGGGGCGTGGGATCAGTCCAAGGTCTGGCACGACTCCGAGACGCTCTGGCGCTGGGCCACCGGCATAGACTCACAGTGCGCGATCTGCTGGAACAATCTCGGCACCTCCCTCACCGATCAGAACCGGCAGGCGGAAGCCGAGGCGGCCTATCGGCGGGCGCTGGCTCTCCGGCCCAACCGGGCATCGGTGGTCAACAACGTCGCCACCGCGCTCTATGGCCAGCAGAAATACGCGGAGGCCGAGGAGATGCTGAAGGCGGCCCTCAAGCTCGATCCGACGCTCACGGGGGCGCTCACCAACATGGGCGCTCTCAAGGCGCAGGCCGGCCACTACGCGGAGGCCCTGACCTATTTTCGCCCCGCCTATGCCCGCGACCCCAGGTTCGCCGAGCTCGCCAAGAACTACGCGCTCGCCCTCACCTACGAGGGAACAGAACAAAAGAAGGCCGGGCGCCGTCTGGAAGCCATGGCGCTCTACCAGGAAGCGCTTGCCGTGTTACCCGGAGACGTCGAGGCACGCCGCCAGCTCGACGCCCTCACCGCGGAGGCGACAGGCACCACCGCTCCGGCCCGACGTTGACGCCCACGGCAGAATCGCTATAATGGCGCCGCTTGCCAACCCGCCCTACCCGCTTGGAGGAGGACACCGAATGAGGAATTTCCGAATCCGCCACGTGCTGAGCGCCCTCGCCATAGTCGCGCTGGTGCTGCCCACGACGGCTCCCGTGAGCGCCCAATCCAAGGGCACCATCAAGATCGCCTCGCAGAGCCCGCTCTCGGGAGGCCAGGCTTCGCTGGGTGAGGGCATCAAGCTCGGCGCCCAGCTCGCCGTGGAGAAGATGAAGGGCAATCTCGAGAAGATGGGCTACAAGGTCGAGTTCGTGCCTTTCGACGATCAGGCCAAGCCGGACGTGGGGGTGGCCAACGCCAAGAACATCATCGCCGACAAGGACATCATGGCCGTCATCGGCCATCTCAACTCGGGCGTGGCCATTCCTTCCTCCGAGGTCTACAAGGAGGTGGGGGTGGTCATGATCTCCCCCGCCAACACCAACCCCGTGGTCACGGATCGCGGCTATCCCAATATCGACCGGGTGTGCGGCCGCGACGACGTCCAGGGCGTGGTCGGCTCCGAGTTCGCCCACGGCTCCATGAAGGTCAAGAGCGCCTACATCGTCCACGACAAGACCCAGTACGGGCAGAGCATCGCGGAATTCTTCAAGGCCGACGCCGAGAAGAAGGGCATCAAGGTCCTGGGCTTCGAGGGCACCGAGGAGAAGTCGAACTTCGACTCCATCCTCACCCCCATCAAGGCCAAGAACCCCGACGTGATCTACTTCGGCGGCATCTACGACCAGGGCGCGCCCTTCTTCAAGCAGGCGCGCGAGAAGGGCATCAAGGCCAAGTTCATGGGCCCGGACGGCATGGACTCCTCCGACCTGACCAAGATCGCCGGCAAGGCGGTGGTCGGCATGAACTACACCTCGGCCGCCGGCCCCGCCTCCGCTTTGCCCAAGGCCAAGGCCTTCGTGGACGAATACAAGAAGAAGTTCAGCAAGAATCCCGAGCCGTACGCGGCGGAAGCCTACGATGCGGCCACCATCGCCATCAAGGCGATTGAAGACGCGGCCAAGAAGGGCAAGATCTCTCGCGAGGACGTGGCCACCGCCGTGCGCAAGGCCAAGCTCTCCGGCATCACGGGCGACATCGCCTTCGACGCCAAGGGGGACCGGCTCAAGGCCCAGTATTTCGTCTTGACGGTGGCGAGCGACGATCCCGCGAAGTGGGGGGACAACAAGATCGTCAAGCAGCTCACCATCGCGCCACCCGAAGCGAAGAAGTAACGGCTCGCACGATGTCCTTCGGGAGGGGCGGCCTGCCCGCCGCCCCTCCCGAGACTCCCACCCGGGGACCGAGTGCCGATGGACTTTGAGCTCCTGATCGGCATCTTCCCGCAGGTCCTCATCGACGGCATCACTCTCGGCTTCATGTATGCCCTGATCGCCCTCGGCTACACCATGGTCTACGGCGTGCTCGAGTTCATCAACTTTGCCCACTCCGAGATCTTCATCGTGGGCGCCTTCGTGGGCGTGGAGCTCCTGCTGGGCATGAAGTCGGCGGGCTGGCTCGACGCCCTGCCCTGGATTCTCGTGCTGCTCCTCATCCTCGTGGCGGGGATGACGGTGTCGGGGGTGCTCGCCGTCATCGTCGAGCGCACCGCCTATCGGCCCCTGCGCCACGCCCCGCGCCTCATCCCCCTCATCTCCGCCATCGGCGTCTCCTTCTTTCTCCAGGACGCCATCCGGCTCTTCGAGTCCCTCTGGCGCAACTCCTTCAACCTCGTCTATCCGACCATGGAGGTGCTGAACGAGCGCTTCGAGCTCTCTTCCACCATCGACGTCTCCGTCAAATCGCTGGTGGTGACCGCGGCTGCTCTCCTCATGCTGTGGGGACTCTACTCGCTCGTCAACAAGACCAAGATCGGCAAGGCCATCCGCGCGGTGGCCGAGGATCAGTCCGCCGCCTCCCTCATGGGCATCAACGTCAATCGCATCATCTCCCTCACCTTCCTCATCGGCGGAGCCATGGGCGGGGGCGCGGGGGTGCTCTTCGGCGTGCAGTACAGCCTGATCAATCCGTACACGGGCTTCATCCCCGGCCTCAAGGCCTTCACCGCCGCCGTGCTCGGCGGCATCGGGAATATTCCGGGAGCCATGCTGGGCGGGCTGGTCCTGGGCCTCCTCGAGTCCTTCGCCGCATCGTATCTCTCGCTCCTCACCGGGGGAGCCTTCGGCGCGGAGTACAAGGACATCCTCGCCTTCTCCATTCTCATCCTCATCCTGATCTTCCGTCCCAAGGGCCTCCTCGGCGAGGTGGTCAGGGAGCGGGCATGATCGTCCCCCTGGTCCAGCGGCTCCTCGACCGGCCGGTGCCCGCGACGATCATCGTGGTGGCCGCTCTCGGGGCCACCTCGTGGGGCGTGGCGCACATGCCGCGCTCCGTGGTGCTCTTCATGCTGTTCCAGGCTTCTGTTCTCCTCCTCTATTTCGCCCGCATGCCGCGGGGGCTCAAGATCCTCCTCACCGTGATCGCCCTCGGCGTCCTCATGCCCGTGCTCGGCACCATCAACGCCTACTACATGGAGATCGCCATCCAGGTCGGCATCTTCGTGGCCCTCGCCCTCGGGCTGAACATCGTGGTCGGGCTGGCCGGCCTCCTGGACCTGGGCTACGTCGCCTTCTTCGCGGTAGGCGCCTACTCGTGGGCGATCTTCGGATCTCCCCAGGCCAACCTGATCTTCGGCGGAAACCACTTTCCGCTCTCCGGATGGTGGTTCTTCGTCTTCCTGTTCGTGGGAGTAGGGGTGGCGGCGGGAGCGGGTATTCTCCTCGGCCTCCCCGTCCTGCGCCTGCACGGCGACTACCTCGCCCTCGTGACCTTGGGCTTCGGCGAGGTGATTCGCGTGCTCGCCAACAATCTCGACAAGCCCATCAACATCACCAACGGCCCCAAGGGCATCACTCCCATCAACCGGCCGCCCATCTTCTTCGAGCCCCTGCTACGCGCCATTGCCCTCGAGCCCAATCCCTACGTGATCTATCCCCTCTATCTCTACGCTCTCGTCCTCCTCATCGTCGGCGTCACCGTGCTCGTGAACCGAAGGCTCGAGGACTCGCATATCGGGCGGGCGTGGGAAGCCATCCGGGAGGATCAGACGGCGGCCCAGGCCATGGGGGTGCCCCTGGTGCGGATGAAGCTCCTCGCCTTCGCCTGCGGGGCGTCCTTCGCGGGAGCGGTGGGCGTGCTCTTCTCCGCCAAGCAGATCTTCATCAACCCGGAGTCCTTCACCTTCATGGAGTCCATCGGCGTCCTCGCCATGATCATCCTCGGCGGCATGGGCTCCATTCCCGGGGCCATTCTCGGGGCGACCGTGGTCACCGTGCTGAATCTCCAGGTCCTCAAGGGCTTCTCCCTCTGGCTCAACGAGCTGCGCAACGCGGGCACGGTGATTCTCGGCTACAACCTCGCCAATCTGCCCACCCAGCTCGAGCCCGCCAAGTATGAGCGCATGATCTTCGGCCTCATCCTGGTCTTGATGATGATCTTCCGCCCCCAGGGCATCCTGCCCGCCAAGCGCCGCGTCCGCGAGCTGACCGAGCCCTGACATGGCCGTGCTCCTCGAGGCGAGCGGCATCACCAAGCGCTTCGGCGGGCTGATCGCCCTGAACGCGGTGAACTTCGAGCTGGAAGAAGGCCGGATCGCCAGCATCATCGGCCCCAACGGCGCGGGCAAGACGACCTTCTTCAACGTCTTCACCGGGCTCTACGTACCCGAGGAAGGCACCGTGACTTTTCGCGGCACCCGGCTCACCGGGCTCCGTCCCGATCAGATCACCACCCTCGGCGTCTGCCGCACCTTCCAGAACATCCGCCTCTTCAAGAGCATGACCACCGTCGAGAATGTCCTCGTCGGCATGCACGCGCGCGTCGGCTCGGGCTTCTGGGGCACGGTGACCCGCAATCCCCACTGGCGGGGGGAAGAGCAGGCGCTGTGGGCGCGGGCCGCCGAGCTGCTCGACATCGTGGGACTGCGCGAGCGCGCCAACGAGCTGGCGCGCAACCTGCCCTACGGGGACCAGCGCCGGCTCGAGATCGGGCGGGCCCTCGCCTCCAGGCCCGCCCTCCTCCTCCTCGACGAGCCCACGGCGGGCATGACCCAGGGCGAGGCGCGCAGTCTCATGGCCCTCCTGCGCAAGCTCGTGTCCGACCTCGGTCTCACCATCCTGCTCATCGAGCACAACATGCGCGTGGTCATGGAGGTGTCCGACCACGTCACCGTGCTCGACTACGGCGAGAAGATCGCCGAAGGGCGCGCCGCCGACGTCCAGAAGAACCCGCGGGTCATCGAGGCCTACCTCGGCCGGCGCAAGTGGACCCCGCGTGCGGAGGCTGGCAGTGCTTGAGGTGCGGGACCTCCACGTCTCCTACGGGGAGATCCGCGCTCTCAAGGGCGTGTCCTTCCAGGTGAGCGAGGGCGAGGTCGTCGCCCTCCTCGGCAACAACGGCGCGGGCAAGACGACCACCCTCCGGGCCATCTCGGGCCTCCTCGCCCCGCGCGCGGGCGACGTGGTCTTCGAGGGCGGCTCCCTCGTGGGCGTGGCCTCCCACCTGATCGTGCGACGCGGCGTCACTCACGTCCCGGAGGGCCGGCGGATCTTCAATCGCCTGAGCGTGCTGGAGAATCTCGAGATGGGCGCCTTCACCCGCTCCGACGCGGGAGTCCGGGAAGATATCGACCGCGTCTTCACCGTCTTCACCCGGCTCCAGGAGCGGCGCACCCAGGTGGCGGGCACCCTGTCGGGAGGCGAGCAGCAGATGCTCGCCATCGGCCGCGCCCTCATGGCCAAGCCTCGCCTCCTCCTCCTCGACGAGCCGTCCATGGGGCTGGCCCCCGTCCTCGTCGAGCAGATCTTCGAGACCGTGCAGACCATCAACCGCCAGGGGGTGACCATCCTCCTCGTCGAGCAGAACGCGGCCATGGCGCTGTCCATCGCCGGGCGCGGCTACGTCCTCGAGACGGGCGGCATCGTCCTCGAAGGCAGCGCGCGCGACCTCGCGGACAATCCCGAAGTCCGGCGAGCCTACCTCGGCGAGGTGTGAACAGCACTCCCCCTCACCCCGGGGGGGGGAGGGATGCCGATTCCCTCTCCCTCTGGGGAGAGGGCCAGGGTGAGGGGGCGGTAGAAACCAAAGGAGGCGGCAATGATCAGACAAGGCCTCACCTACGAAGAGCACGAGGTCGGCGCCACGTACGAGACGCTCGGGCGCACGGTGACCGAGGCGGACATCTGCGCCTTCGTCAACCTGTGCGGCTTCAACGAGCCGCTGTTCTACGACATGGAGTACGTGGCCACGTCGTCGGTGTTCAAGGGCAAGCCCGCCCCCGGCGCCTTCACCTTCTGCCTCTCCGAGGGTCTGGTGATGCAGACCGGCCTCATCCACGGCACGGGCATGTCCTATCTCGGCAGCGACATCAAGATCGTCTCGCCCGTGCTCGTGGGCGACACGCTGCGGGTGCGCGTGGTCATCACCGACAAGCGCGAGACCAAGAAGCCCGATCGAGGCATCGTGAGCTATCGCCACGAGGTGGTGAATCATCGCGGCGAGCTGGTGCTGGAGGCGGCGATCAAGCGCATGATCAAGCGCAAGGCCACTCCCGCTGCCTGATCAATGCCCCAAGGATGCGGCCGGCCCAGGCCGCACGTATGATCGCGCCATGGCGCAACGTGTAGCCACGGAGGTGTCCGGGTGACGACGCGCGCGACGATCGCTCAGATCAACGTGTCGCCGGGCGGGGTGCCCAAGCGGCCCGTTCCAGCCGCCCACGTGACAGAGCTCGGCCTCGAAGGCGATGCCCATCGGAACCTCGAGCATCACGGCGGTCCCGAGCGCGCGCTCTGCCTCTTCGCCCTGGAGCAGATCCGAGCGCTCCAGGCCGAGGGACACTCGATCTCGCCCGGCGCCATCGGCGAGAACCTCACCGTGGAAGGCCTTGACTGGGAGCAGGTGACGCCGGGCTCACGGCTCGAGCTGGGTGACGTTGTCGTCATCGAGGTCACCCGCTACACCACCCCCTGCTTCAACATCAAGAAGAGCTTCGCCGACGGCGACATCTCCCGCGTGTCCCAGAAGCGCTATCCGGGCTCGAGCCGGGTCTACGCGCGCGTGCTGAAGACGGGCGCCATCAAACAGGGTGACCCCGTCCGTCTCCTCGGTACCCCGTGAAGACGGCCGACGCCGTCATCGTGGGTGGCGGCGTCACCGGGTGCTCGCTCGCCTTCCAGCTTGCCGGCCTCGGCATGAAGCGCGTCGTCGTCCTCGAGCGGCGCTTCATCGGCTCGGGCGGCACCGGCCGCTCCGTGGGCATCATCCGCCAGCTCTATCCCACGCCGGAGACGACCCAGATGGTGCTCCGCTCTCTCGCCGTCTTCGAGCGCTTCGGCGATGCGGTGGCCGGCCAGTCCGGCTTCGTCCGCTCCGGCGCCCTCATCGGAGTCAGCGCGGCCATGCGCGCGTCGCTCGAGAAGGCGCTCGCCCTGCAGCGGAGCCTGGGAGTGCGGGCGGAGATCCTGGAACCTTCGGAGCTCGGTCGCGTCGAGCCGTCCATCGATGCCTCCGCGCTCGGCGCCGTGCTCTACGAGCCCGGCTCGGGCTACGGCGACCCCTCGGCGGTCACCGCCGGCTATGCGGAGGCGGCGCGGAAGCGCGGGGTGATCATCGAGCAGGGCCAGGAGGTGACGGCGATTCGCCAGTCGGGCGGACGCGTGACGGGCGTGACCACGGCGTCCGGCGATGGGGTCGACGCGCCCATCGTGGTCAATGCCGCCGGCCTCTGGTCCCCCGCCCTCGCCCGCCTCGCCGACATCGAGCTGCCCATCATCATCGGCCGTCATCCCGTCTTCGTCCTCGAGCGTGATCCCGGCTTCGGCCGCGCCCACATGGTCTACCTCGATCTCGCGGGCGGCAGCTACGTGCGGCCGGAGACGGGCGGATTCACCCTCACCGGCTCCCTCACCGACGACGAGACCCAGCATCCGATGGATCCTGAGCTCCTGGGATCCGAGCCGGGATTCGACGAGGCCGAGATCGCCCTCGAGCGCACGAGCCGCGCCCTGCCCAAGCTCGGCGAGGCCCGCTACGCGCGCGGCTGGGCCGGCGCCTTCGACATCACGCCAGACTGGATGCCCATTCTCG
This sequence comes from Candidatus Methylomirabilota bacterium, assembly GCA_036005985.1. Lineage (GTDB taxonomy): Bacteria > Methylomirabilota > Methylomirabilia > Rokubacteriales > CSP1-6 > AR37. The sequence continues at coordinate 17,246 of DASYQB010000311.1, forward strand.
ACGAGTCGCCGCTCCGCGGCTTCTTTATCGCCGCCGGCATGTCGGGGCACGGCTTCAAGCTCGCCCCCGCGGTGGGGGAGATGATGGCAGCCCTCGTCACCGGCTCCCCGCCGCCCGTGAATCCGTCGCCGTTCCGGCTCGCGCGCTTCGCCGATCGCGCGACGGCGGGAACCTTCGTCTCCTCGTATCTGACCAGCCAGTAAACTCGCCGGGGGCCGTCTTGTGACCCGCCCATGGCGCCGTGTACACTCGGCGCCATGACCCCTATCCCTCCTCGGCAGACTCGTATCGGCGTCGACATCGGCGGCACCTTCACGGATCTCGTGTGGGTCGACGACGCCACAGGCGAGGTCCGGGTGGGCAAGCTCCTCACCACGCCCAAGGATCCCTCGCAGGCCGTGGAGCAGGGCGTGGTCACCGTGCTCCACGACGTGGGCAGCCAGGCCGCCGACGTGCGCGGGGTCATCCACGGGACTACTTTAGCCACGAACGCGCTCATCGAGCGCAAGGGCGCGCGGACGGGGCTGCTCACCACCGCGGGCTTTCGCGACGCGGTGGAGATCGGCCGCGAGGGCCGCTACGACATGTACGATCTCTTCATCGATCAGCCCCCGCCCCTCGTGCCCCGCCATCTGCGCCTCGAAGTGAAGGAGCGCATCATGGCGGGGGGCAGCGTGCTCACGCCTCTCGATGCGGGATCGGCAGGGGCGGCCATCGCCCGACTCAAGGAGGCGGGAGTAGAGGCGGTGGCCATCTGTCTCCTCCACGCGTACCGCAATCCCATCCACGAGCGCGCGCTGAAGGACATGTGCGCCGAGCTCTTGCCCGGGGTGCCCGTGTCCTGCTCGTCGGAAGTGGTGCCGGAGATCCGGGAGTACGAGCGCACGTCGACCACCTGCGCCAATGTCTACGTCATGCCCCTCATGGCCCGCTATCTCGACGACCTCGAGCGCAAGCTCCAGGATCTCGGCATACCCGGCCGCTTCTACATCATGCTGTCGGCGGGCGGCGTGGCCACGCCGGACACGGCGAAGCGCGTGCCCATTCGCCTCGTGGAGTCGGGTCCGGCGGCGGGCGCGCTGGCCGCCGCGCGCATGGCGCGCGAGCTCGGCGAGCCCCGGCTCCTCTCCTTCGACATGGGCGGCACCACCGCCAAGGCCTGCGTCATCGACGGCGGCGAGCCGCTCCTCGCCCGCGAGTTCGAGGTCGCGCGCGCCGACCGCTTCAAGAAAGGCTCCGGCCTCCCCATCCGCGTGCCCTGCATCGAGCTGATCGAGATCGGGGCGGGCGGCGGATCGCTGGCCCGCGTCGACCGCATGGGGCTTCTCAAGGTGGGACCGGACAGCGCGGGCGCCGATCCCGGTCCGGCCTGCTATGCGCAGGGCGGGAAGGTGCCCACGGTCACCGACGCCGATCTCCTCCTCGGCTATCTCGATCCGGGCTTCTTCCTCGGCGGCCGCATGCGCCTCGACGTGGACGCGGCGAGGCAGGCGGTGGAGGCGACGGTGGCCCGGCCCATGGGGCTGACCCTGACCGACGCGGCGTGGGGCATCCATCGCGTGGTGAACGAGAACATGGCGGGAGCCGCCCGCGTGCACGGCATCGAGCGCGGCAAGGACCTTCGCGCCTATCCGCTCTTCGCCTTCGGCGGGGCGGGTCCCGTGCACGCCTGGCACGTGGGACGCATCCTGAAGGTGCCGCGCGTTCTCGTGCCCTTCGGGGCGGGCGCCATGTCCGCCTACGGGCTCCTCGCCGCTCCTCTCGCCTTCGACTTCGTTCGCACTGCCTCCCAGCGGTTGGACGCCGCCGACTGGCCGCAGATCAACCGCCTCTACGAGGAGATGGAAGCGGAGGGGCGCGCCGTTCTCCGGGGCGCGAGCGTCGCCGAGGACACCGTGCGGATACGCCGCACCGCCGAGATGCACTACACGGGGCAGGGACACGACGTCGAGGTCGAGATGCCGGCGGGAACCCTCGCTGCGGCCAGCCTCGGCGCCATCACGGAGCGGTTCGAGGACGCTTACCGCGCGCTCTACAGGCGCGTCCCCCTGGGCGTGCCCATCGAGGCGCTCAACTTCCGCGTGGTGGTCTCCGGCCCCTTGCCTGACATCTCCGTGTCCGGCGCGAAGCCCGGCGCCGCCTCGCCGACCGTGGCGACGCCGGTCCCGAAAGGCACGCGCAAGGCGTACTTCCCGGAAGCGGGCGACTACGTGGACACGCCTGTCTACGATCGCTATTCCCTCACGCCGGGCGCGGCCTTCGCCGGACCGGCTATCATCGAGGAGCGCGAGTCCACCACGGTGGCCGGCCCGGGCGCCCGCGTGCGCGTGGACAACCGCCTCACCCTGATCCTCGAGCCGGGGGAGGCCTCGTGATGGATCCCATCACCCTCGACATCTGCTGGAACCGGCTCATCGGAGTGGTCAACGAGCAGGCGGCGGCGCTCATGCGCACGTCGTTCACGTCCATCGTGCGCGAGGCGGGCGACCTGTCGGCGGGGGTCTTCGACCGGCGGGGCTGGATGGTCGCGCAGGCGGTAACGGGAACGCCGGGACACATCAACTCCATGGCCCTGGCCATGAAGCACATCCTCGACGTGTATCCCGTAGAAGCCAATGGGACTGTCGCATGGGAGCCCGGCGACGTGGTCATCACCAATGACCCGTGGAAGACGTCGGGGCATCTCAACGACGTCACCATCTGCAATCCCGTGTTCCGCGGCCGCGATCTCGTGGCCTTCTTCGCCTCGACCTGCCACTCCGCGGACATCGGTGGCCACGTGCTCTCCGCGGAGGCGCGCGAGGTCTACGAGGAAGGGCTCTTCATCCCCATCATGAAACTTTACGAGGGCGGCAAGCTCAGCCGGCCGCTGGAGGCCATGATCCGCGCGAACGTCCGCGTCCCCGACCTCGTCATGGGGGACTTCCACGCCCAGATCGCGGGCGGGGCGGTGGGGGGTGACCGGCTGACCGAATTCATGGACGAGTTCGGCCTGGAGCGACTGGAGCCGCTCGCCGAGGAGATCGTCACCCGCACCGAGCGGGCCATGCGCGAGGCCATCGGCAGACTCCGGCCGGGCGTGTACGAGTACTCGATCACCTCGGACGGCTACGGCGAGCCGCTCACCGTGACGTGCCGCTGCGAGATCGCGGGCGACCGCCTGTGGGTCGACTTCACCGGCTCCTCGCCGGCCAGCCGCCGCGGCGTCAACGTCGTGATGAACTACACCGAGGCCTACACGACCTACGGCGTCAAGGTCATCGTCAGCCCCGACGTGCCGAACAACGAGGGCGCTTTCCGGGTGCTCCGGATCACCGCCCCCGAGGGCAGCATCCTGAACGCGCAGCACCCCGCGCCCGTGGCGGCCCGGCACGTGGTGGGACATTTCCTGCCCCATGTGGTGGCGGGCGCGCTCAAGCAGGCGCTGCCCGATCGCGTGATGGCCGAGGGCTCCGCGAACATCTGGGGGATACAGCTCTCCGGCAAGGACCAGGCGAAGCAGCCGTTCGTGTACACCTTCTTCGGCTCCGGCGGCACGGGCGCGCGGCCGACCAAGGATGGGCTCTCCGCCACCGCCTTTCCGTCAGGCGTGCTGGGAACACCCGTGGAAGTCGTGGAGACGCTCGCTCCCCTCCTTGTCGAGCGCAAGGAGCTCCGCGGCGGATCGGGAGGCGACGGTCGATTCCGGGGCGGGCTCGGCCAGGCCCTCGCCTTTCGCGTGCTCACCGACGACCCGGCGACCTGCTCCGTCTTCTGCGACCGCACCGTCGTCCCTGCCCAGGGTTTCTTCGGCGGCCAGCCCGGCGCCAAGGGCGCGCTCCTCATCAACGGCAAGGCGCCCGCGAATCCGAAGGCCGAGCAGCAGATTCAGCCCGGCGACCTGATCGAGCTGCTCATGCCGGGCGGCGGCGGCTACGGACCGCCCGCCGAGCGCGATCCCTCGCTCAGAGAGCGCGACCGGATCGAGGGCTACGTCGCATCGTAGTGCGGCTCCTGCAGCTCCAAGACGCTACCAGCGTCTCCTTGGGTCCCGGCTAGCGTTGCACAGCTATTCCCAGGAACATCTCCGCAAGCTTCTTGTCTCCGGTTACAAACACGTCGACGTAGGCGGCGTTGATGCATTGCTTGAGGTCGTCCCAGCAGGCATGCCTGAGCTTCGTTCCTGCCTTGACCGCCCGGTAGATGAAGAGGTTTACCCGAATTGCTGCGGCAAGGTCGGGCATTTCTTCCACCGTCTGAGGGCAAACTTGATTTCATCGCGCTCGTCGCCAGCGAGGAATCCATCCAGCGCGTCGGCGAGAACTATCCTCCCTATCTTCTCTGCCTCGATTCGGTTTGCGGTAAGGAAGGCCTCGAAGATCTGTTCGACCGCCTTCTCCCGGGAATCGAGTGCCGCAGCGATCTCGTGCTGGAGATCACGCGTCGCCTCCTTGCCTTGCCAGTTCCGCGCGATGTTCTCCCGATCGGCCGCCGTCGGCTCGCCGTGAGTAAAGCGCGTGATGAGCGCCTTCGCGTTGGCGACGTCCTCCTCCGGGAGCCACGGTCCCGGGAGTCGGCGATGGAAAAGCTTCGCGACCTC
>DASYQB010000312.1:0-4659 GCA_036005985.1 Candidatus Methylomirabilota bacterium
AGGGGGTGAACGACATCAACTACACCCCGGGCAACCCTCGCACCGTCATCGGTGGCCTCGCCATCCGCTTCTAGACCGGATTATCCACGAGCGCCGCGGGTACAGTCGGGTGGGTGGCGTCGGGGGCGGCGGCTGCGCGGCCGGCGTAGTGGGCCCCTTCGAGTGCGCGCAGCCCGCAGGGCTGCGATTCACGAAGCGTAGGGTGGCGAAGCCCTCTGCGCCGCCGCCACCCACGGCGACAGGACCCGCCCGCCTCGCGTGTCTAAAGGCCTGCGGTTAGACTTCGTTGGCCCAGACCTGCTCGGGCGCCTGGCGACGTCTCAAGAGGCTCAGCGAGCCGTCGGGCTCCAGCATGACTTCGGGCGCCTGCGGATACGAGTTGTAGTTGATGGTGGCCATGGCGGCGCAGTACGCGCCCGCGCCCCCGATCACCACGAGGTCACCGATACGGGGGCGCGGCACCCAGCGCGGAGCCAGCGCCTCGGGATCCCCGGGCGCCGGCGTGAGAATGTCTCCCGACTCGCAGCAGGGCCCGACGAACACCACCGCCGCCTGTTCCCGCCCCTCGGCGAGGACGTCGATGGGATGCTGGGCGCCATAGAGCGACGGGCGCGTCAGCTCCGGCATGCCCGCGTCCAGCTTGGCGAAGACATAGCCCTCGCTGCCCGTGTCCACCACGTCCACGCAGGCGGCCACGATGGCGCCCGCATTGGCGACGAGGAAAGTCCCGGGCTCGACCTCGAGGCCCAAGGCCCGGCCATCGCGGCGGCGGAAGGCCTCGAGCTCGCCGCGCACGTGGCTGCCCACGTCGAGCAGATCCACGCTCGGCTCCTCGGGCATACGCCCCACCTTGAAGCCGCCCCCCAGATTGACCACGGACACCTCAGGGAACCGGCTCACGATGTCGAGGGTCATGTGGGCCACGCGTTTCCAGACTTCAGGATCGGTCCCGGAGCCGATATGGGTGTGGAGCCGGGTGATGCGCAGGCGATGGCGCCCAGCGGTGGCCACCACCTCGTCCAGGTACTCGTGCCAGATCCCGAAGCTCGAGGCGGGGCCGCCGGTATTGGTGCGCTTCGTGGACCCGCTGCCCAGGCCTGGGTTGATGCGTACGGAGACCTCGCCGCCCGGCGCGACCTTGCCGTACTCGTCGAGCTGATGGAGCGAGCACGCGTTGAAGAGGATGCCGCGTCGTACATGCTCGGCGAGCCGGCGCGAGGGCATCTGCGAGGTGAGCTGGATGCGCTCGGGGGGAAAGCCGGCTCGGAGCGCGCGCTCCACCTCGAAATCGCTCGAGGCGTCCACGTGGAGCCCGAGATCGCGGAAAAGGGCGAGGATGCCGTGGTTCGGATTGGCCTTCATGGCGTAGCGCAGGGTGAGGCCGTGAGGCGCGGGGAAGGCGAGGGCCTGGCGGGCCGCCGCCTCGAGCCCGGCGCGATCGTAGACGTAGCACGGGGTGCCGAAGCGCTCTCGGACGAGAGCGGCGACCTCGGCGGTGAGCCCTCCGGGCCAGCCAGGCGCGCGTGTGCCGCTCATCGACTCTCCTCCTTCGTGGGGTTTCACGACATCGCGGCTCACGCCTTCGGCCGGCCGAGTGGTCATAGTATCGCATCCGACCGCTCGAGGCAGGGCTCACCGCGCGGAGGTGAAGGACTCTTGAAGTGTTTCCGGCTAGGATGCTAGAGTGACGTGACGTTCTCTCGCGGACAGCTTCGAGCCATGGAGGATCTCACTATGCGCCCCATGTTCCAGGGTTCCATCGTCGCGCTGGTCACTCCGTTCAGCGGCGGTAAGGTCGACGAGGCCAAGCTCCGGCAGCTCGTCGAGATGCACGTGGTGCAGGGCACCGACGGCATTGTGCCGTGCGGCACCACGGGGGAGTCGCCCACCCTCAGCCACGATGAGCACCGGCGCGTCGTCGAGATCGTCATCGAAGCGGCCCGGGGCCGCCTCCACGTCATCGCGGGCACCGGGTCCAACGCCACCTCGGAGGCGATCGACCTCACCCGTCACGCCAAGAAAGCCGGGGCCACCGGCGCGCTGGTGGTCAATCCGTACTACAACAAGCCGACCCAGGAGGGGCTCTACCGCCACTTCCGTGCCGTGGCGGACGCGGTGGACATCCCGATCCTCGTCTACAACATCGCGGGGCGCACCGCGGTGAATGTGGAGACCGACACCCTCGCCCGCCTCGTCAAGGACTGCTCCAATATCGTGGGAGTGAAGGAAGCGTCCGGCTCGCTCGACCAGATGACCCAGGTCATCCTCGCCTGCGGCCCGGAGTTCAGCGTGCTCTCGGGCGATGACAACATCACCCTGCCCCTCATGTCCGTGGGCGGCCGTGGCGTGATCTCCGTCGTCGCCAATATCGTCCCGCGCGAGACGGCCGAGATGACCCACGCCGCGCTGGCCGGCGACTGGAAGCTCGCGCGCGATCTCCATCTCAAGCTCTTCCCGCTCTCTCGCGCCATGTTCCTCGAGACCAACCCCATTCCCGTGAAGGAAGCCATGGGCATGATGGGGACGATCGAGCCCGAGTTCCGCCTGCCCATGTGCCCCATGGGCGCGGCCAATCGCGAGCGCCTCAAGACCATCCTCGTCCAGCACGGCCTCCTCAAGGGCTGAGCCCTACGATGGCCGATGTGGTGATCGCCGGCGCCGCCGGCCGGATGGGCTGTCGTCTCGTCGCCCTCCTCCAGGAAGACAAAGACCAGCGTCTGGTCGCCGCCCTCGAGGCGCCGGGCCATCCCGCGCTGCTCAAGGACGCGGGCGAGGTCGCGGGCGTGGGCAAGCTGGGCGTGCCCATCACCGCGGATCCCGACGGCGCGCTGGGCCGCGATCGCATTCTCATCGAATTCTCCACCCCCGACGCGAGCCTGGGTCACCTGCGCATGACCGCCCGTCTGCGCGGACGCGCGGTGATCGGCACCACCGGCTTCGCGGCGGCACAGCGCGAAGAGATCGAGCGGCTCGCCCGCGAGATTCCCATCCTGCTCTCTCCCAACATGAGCGTGGCGGTGAACGTCGCCTTCCGCGTGCTCGCGGACATGGCGCGGCTCCTTGGCGACGACTACGACGTGGAGATCAGTGAGGTACATCACCGCTTCAAGAAGGACGCGCCCAGTGGCACCGCGGCCAAGATGGCGGAAGTGGTCGCCCAGGCGCTGGGGCGCGACCTGACCAAAGTGGGCGTCTACGGCCGGCACGGCCTGCCCGGCGAGCGCACGCGGAAGGAGATCGGTGTCCACTCGCTCCGCTCGGGCGACGTGGTCGGAGACCACACGGTGAGCTTCGGCAACCTCGGCGAGCGCCTGGAGCTGACGCATCGGGCCCAGAGCCGCGACACCTACGTGCGCGGCGCCCTCCGCGCGGCCAAGTTCATCGCCCAGGCCAAGCCCGGCCTCTATTCAATGCAAGACGTCTTGGGCCTGACATCATGACGAATGTCCGCCCACAGCGGGTCGCCGTAACCATCTCGCCCACGGTCCACATGCCGACGGAGGTCCGCCCACAGCCGATCGCCCTAACCATCTCGCCCACGGTCAACATGCCGAAAGGCATGTTGAGGATTAAATGAAAATCGTCAGGTTCAAGGCGGCGGGCAAGACGCGCTACGGCATCCTCGATGGCACGCACATCGTCGAGTATTCGGGCACGCCCTACGGCACGTTCAAGAGAGGACGCAAGCGCTGGCCGGTGAAGCAGGCTGTGCTCCTCGCTCCCGTGGTCCCCACCAAGATCGTGGCCCTCGCCCTCAACTATCGCGAGCACGCCGAGGAGATGCATCTGGCCGTTCCCGACGAGCCGCTGCTCTTCCTCAAGCCGCTCTCCGCCCTGTGCGGGCCCGACGATCCCATCATCTATCCGACCCAGGCCACCCGGGTGGACTACGAGGGCGAACTGGCCATCGTCATCCGCAAGCGCTGCCGGCACGCTTCGCCCGAGCGCGCGCGCGAGTACGTCCTCGGCTACACCTGCCTCAACGACCTCACGGCCCGGGACATCGAGCAGCACGATCACCAGAAGACCCGCGCCAAGGCTTTTGACACTTTCTGTCCCATCGGGCCGTGCATCTCCACCGACATCGATCCCAATGCCGCCGAGGTCGAGACGTGGGTCAACGGCGAGCTGCGCCAGGTCGGTAACACCAAGGGCTTTGTCTTCCCGGTGGAGGACGTGGTGGCCCGGGTGTCCGCCGTCATGACGCTTCTCGCGGGCGACGTCATCGCCACGGGCACCCCGGCCGGGGTGGGTCCGCTCCGGCCCGGGGACCGCGTTGAAGTTCGTATCGACGGCATCGGCAGCCTCAAGAACCCCGTCATCAAGCTCCAGGAGGCCTAGCGTGGCCGAATCCCCCAAGACCTTCGAGATGGCCGAGCGCCTGCGCAAGCTGCCCCCGTATCTCGTCGCGGAGATCGACAAGAAGAAGCGCGAGGCGCGGGCCCGCGGCGCGGATCTCATCGATATGGGCATCGGCGATCCCGACCTGCCCACCCCGCCCCACATCATCGAAGCGCTCAAGCGCTCGGCGGAGAACGCGGCCAATCACCGCTACCCCGACTACGAAGGCCTGCTGTCCTTTCGCACCGCGGTCGCGCAGTGGTATAAGAGTCGCTTCGGCGTCACCCTGAATCCCGAGACGGAAGCGCTCACTCTCAT
>DASYQB010000313.1:0-17845 GCA_036005985.1 Candidatus Methylomirabilota bacterium
CCGCGATGCGCTCCGGCTCGAGAAGGAGTTCAACCGTCAGGCCGGCTTCACGGAGAAGGACGACGAGCTGCCCGCCTTCTTCTACGAGGAGGCCCTGCCTCCCACCAATCACGTGGCGCGCTTCCACGCCGCCGACGTGCACACCATGTACGAGCGCCTGCCCACCTAGGGCTGCTCATGCTCACGGCCATGTGGGTGGCGGCGGCGCTCGCGGGCCTCATCCACGTGCTGTTCTTTTGCATGGAGAGCCTGTGGTGGACGAAGCCCGCGGTGTACCGGCGCTTCCGCAGCACGGAGGCGGAAGCGCTGGTGACCAGGTCGCTCGCCTTCAACCAGGGTTTCTACAATCTGTTTCTCGCCGTGGGTGCCCTGGGCGGCCTCCTGCTCATGGCCACCGGACACGGCGGCGCCGGCATGATTCTCACCGCGTGGAGCTGCGCCTCCATGCTCGCGGCGGCGGTGGTGCTCGCCGCCTCGTCACCACAGATGATACGGGGGGCAGCCATCCAGGGCCTGCCCCCCCTCGTGTTTCTCGCCGCCGCCTACCTGCACTAGCAGCTACGAGCCGCCTCTCAGTTCCCCGCTTTCACGTCGGCGAAGACCTGCTTGGCGGTGAGGAAGGCCTCGCGGACAAGGGGCGCGCCCACATAGCCGGACAGATGCAGGAGCACTTCCGTCAGCTCCTCCTCCGTCCAGCCCTGGCGGAGGGCCATGCGCATGTGAATGGCCAGCTCGGGCTCCTGCCCCGTGGCGGCGTCTGACACCACGCACACCAGGGTGCGCGTCTTGAGATCGAGGCCGGGCCGCGTCCACAGCGTGCCGAACACCGTCTCCGTCACCACGTCGATGAACTTCTTGGTGGTGGGATCGTTGTAGTTCTGCTTGTTGGCCTTCTCCACGTAGGCATCGCCGAGCAGCTTGCGGCGCATCTCGAGGCCCTTCCGGTACGTCTCCGATTCCGCCATTGATCGGTCTCCTTGGTGAATCAGTCGATGGGAACGAAGATGCAGTGCCGCAGCTTGCCGTCGACGGCCTTGGAGAGATGGCCCTTGCCCCACGTGTCCTCGACGAGCACCACCTCGCCCGCCTTGATCCGGCGGCTTTCCCCGTCGCTCGCCGTGAGCTGGACACCCGCGTCGAGGTTGATGATGTACTGCCGCCGCGGGGCGGGATGCCAGTCCAGGTCGTAGTCGGGAGGCACCTCGCGGAAGATGATGCCGGTGGCCTTCTGCCGCGCCGACACCCGGCCCGAGGGAGTCGGCGCCTCGAACTCCACCTCGACGTCCTGGAAGTGTGACTCGCCCTTCTCGTCCGCGTAGAGCCGGGTGATCTTCATCGCGCTCCTTCCGCTGGGTAGCCCTGCCGGTGAAAGTAGTTGGCGTTGTAGAACTCGAGCACGAGGTCGCGATACACCGCGGGCGGATAGCGCGGCGGATTGTCCGGCCCCGTGCAGCTCGGCACGCACTCGATCCGCGAGTCCGGATTCGGACTGTAGAAGAAGGCGATCGAGTAGCGGTCGGTTCCCGAGTCGTTCAGCACGCCGTGGGGAGTGGAGAGAAAGCGGTCGTTGGACCAGCGCTTCATGACATTGCCCAGGTTGACGAGAAAGGTCCCCGGGATGACGGGAGGAGCCAGCCACTCGCCGCTGGGCAGCCGCACCGCGAGGCCCGGCACGTCCTGGCGGGCGAGGATGGTGATGAACGAGTTGTCGGTGTGCGGCCCCTGGCCGAACTGCCCCGGATCGTCCGACTCCTGGGGCGGGTAGTGGAGGAAGCGGAGGTTCACGTGGGCTTCGTTCTCGAAGAACGGGCGGAAGTAGCCGGCGGGTAGCTCGAGGGCGCGCGAGAGCACGGGGAGCATGCGCTCCCCCACCCCCTCGAGCGTCTTGAAGTACGTGAGCATGGCCGCGCGCATGGTCGCGTGGCCCTCCGGCCACTGGTTGCGCCCACGCAGCGGCGTGCCCGCCACCACCGCGGGATGGTCGGGACCGCGGTCGTGGCTGATGAAGAAGCTCTCGTTGTAGTTGGGCCGGGTGGCTTTGTGCACGGTAGAGGCGCGCTGCATGCTCTGGTTGGGAGCGAGGTAGCCGATGTTGTTCTCGTTGAGCTTGAGCCGCAGCTTCTCGTCGAGGGGCATGGCGTGGAACTCGCGCGAGGCCGCGAAGGCGGCGTCCACGATGGCCGGAGGCACCCCGTGGCCGTCCAGATAGAAGAAGCCCACGTTCTCGCTCGCGTGCCGGATCTCCCGGGCCACCGCCTCGAGGGCGGCCGGCTCGCCGGCAAAGGCGCGGGAGACGTCGATGACGGGGATGGACTGCGTCGCCTCTTCGAGGCTCCGCACCGCCATGGTCTTGAAGATGCTCATGATCCGTCCGTCCTTTCTCGCTGGATCTCCTCGGCCTCCGCGCGGAACTGGGTGGCGGGAGCCGCCGCCGCTTCCGCGGTGAGATCCGGATAGCAGCGGCGGAAGATCTCGAGGATCTCCTCCACCGGAACGTCGGTGGCCGGTCCGCGGTCGCGGAGGTATTCCATGTGACGTCGCCCTTCCACGTCATAGGGATGGAAGAGCGAGTCCGTCCGACCGTCGAACTCGAGCGGGCGAACCCCGAACTTCTCGCACAGACGCCGGTCGAAGGCCGGCGTGGCCTTGACCCACCGGCCCTCGAGATGGAGCTCCGTGTAGCCGTGGTAGTAGAACGTGTCCGTGCCCATGAGCCGGCGCAGCTTGGGGGTGGTCAGGTGATTGCGGACGTCGGCGAATCCGACCCGCGCGGGAATACCGGCCGCACGCGCGGCCGCGGCAAGGAGGGCGGCCTTAGCCACGCAGAAGCCTGCGCCGCGGGACAGACAGGCGCTGGCCCGGAACGTCTCCCGGGAGCGGAAGTCGCAGTACGGCGTGTACACGATGCCGTCGCGCACGGCGTAGTAAAGACGCACCGCCTTCCCGACGTCATCCGCGGCGTCCCCGCACGCTTGGCGAGCGAAGGCCACGATCTCCGGGGCGCCGCTGTCCACGTACTCGCCGGCGTGGAGACACGTGTCGGTGAGCTCCGTGCTCATGGAGGCGACAATATCAGAGTCCGGCAGGCGGGGCACCGCCATCACACGGTCGGCACGACGCCGAAGAGCCGGGTCGCATTCCTCCACCGCACTGCCTCCCGGTCGGCGGGCGAGAGAGCCAGGCGATCGAGCAGGGCCAGCGATTCACCGAGGGGAAACCATACCGGCGGCTGATCGTTGCCCACCACGAGGCGATCGGGCCCCAGCACCTCGAGGAGGAGCCGGAGTGCGGGCAGCGACCAGACATTGGTATCCGTGTGGAAGCGGCGGAGGTAGTCCGACGGCGGCGTCGACAGCACGTCGGGGCCGTGCCACCGGTTGGGCCGATACGCCCTCCACGTGGCGTCGAGCCGCCCCGCCACGTAGGGCAGGACACCGCCCCCGTGGGCGAGAAGCAGCGTGAGCCGCGGATGCCGATCGAGCGCACCGCTGAAGATGAGCCGCGCCGCGCACACCGCGGTCTGGGTGGGGCGTCCCATGATGAGCGACATAACGAAGTCCTCGTAGTGTTCGCCCGCGGGCAGATCACGGGTGGGATGCACGAAGAGGGGCCGATCGAGCCGCTCAGCCTCGGAGAGCAGCGGGCCACACGCCGCATCGTCGAGATAGCGCCGGCCGTCGGAGGGATTCACCAGCGCGCCCGCGAAGCCCAGCTCCGAGACCATGCGCTCGAGCTCGCGAGCCGCTGCCTCTCCCGCGAACGGGTCGAGGCAGCCGAGACCGATCAGCCGCCCGCTGTGCCGGGCGATGAGGGCGGCGAGGTGATCGTTGTAGAGCCGGGCCCGATCGATCGGCGCCCACGAGGGAAGCTCTTCGGCCGCCGTCTCCATGAAGAACGAGTCCGACACGAGCGCCTGGGTCACCCCGTGCGCGTGGTGCGCCTCCAGCATGCGCGCGAGCACACGGCCCTCCGCCGTGACATAACGTGGGCTGGAGCCTCCGGGGAAGCGGGCGAGGGCGGCGTCGGGCAGGACATGAGCGTGGCATTCGATCAGCGGGGACACGCGGCTACGATCGGACGGGCAGGCGGAAGGTGAAGGTCGAGCCCGCACCGAGGGCGCTGGTGACCCAGATCTTGCCGCCGTGCAGCTCGACGAATTTCCGGCAGAGGGCCAGCCCGAGCCCGGTGCCCTCCTGCTTCGCCGCGCTCTCTCCCACCTGTCGGAACTCCTCGAAGACCGCCTCGTGGTCCTCCGGCGCGATGCCCACTCCGGTGTCGATGACCGACACGTCGACGGCACCGTTCTCGGCGGCGGCCGTCACTTCGATCCGGCCGCCTTCCGGAGTGAACTTGATGGCATTCGACAGGAGATTGAGCAAGACCTGCCTGATCTTCCGCTCGTCTCCGCTCATTTCGCCGATGGCGGGGTGGATGGCGGCGCGGAGACTGACGCCACGTCGCGTGGCCCGCTCTCGCACGAGGGTCAGCGCACTGTCGATCGCCGCGGGAAGGCTGAAGCTCGACAGCTCCAGCTCCATTCGTCCAGCCTCGACCTTCGAGAGATCGAGGATGTCGTTGATCAACGACAGAAGATGAGTGCCCGAAGCGTGGATATCCTTCAGGTACTCCGCCTGCTTGTCGTTCAGCTCCCCGAACATCCGCTCGTTCAGTACCTCGGAGAAGCCGATGATGGCGTTGAGCGGCGTGCGAAGCTCGTGCGACATGTTGGCGAGGAACTCCGACTTGTGCCGGCTCGCCGCCTCGAGCAGGCGGCTCTTGTCCGCGATCTCCCTGAACAGCCGCGCGTTCTGGATGGCGAGGGCGGACTGGGTGGCAAACGTCTTGAGCACCTCGACCGCCTCCGCCGGGAATTCGCCGGGCGCGTGGCGGTTCAGGGACAGGCTGCCGATAATCTCCCCCTCGCGGAGGAGCGGCACGGAGAGGAGCGCCCGGTATCCGGCACCCAGCAGTGTGTCACGGATATGGCTCTGGTAAGCACCCGGCGCTGCGATGTCCGCGACCTGGGTCGGCCCGCGGGTCTCCGCGGCCCGGCCCATGGCGCCTTCGCCCTTGCGGAGCGGCGATGCCCGCAACGTCCCGACGAGGACCGGGTCGAGGTTATGGGTGGCCCGTATATGAAACGCCTCCGTCCCGTCGTCATACTCGTAGATGGCGCAGCCGTCCGCCCCCGCGAGCTGGGTCGCCCGGGAAACGATGGTCTGGAGCACGGTCTCGACATCCAGCGTCGAGCTCACCGCCTGGCTGATCTCGCCCCGTGCCGTGAGCTGGTCCACCGAGCGGGTCAGCTCGCTCGTGCGCGCCTGCAGCTCCTTAAAGAGCCGCGCATTCTCGATGGCGATGACGGCCTGGTCGGCAAAGGTTTGGAGCAGCTCCATCTGCTTGCTCGAGAAGGGCCGTGGAGTCCCCCAGGTGTGCACAACGATCGCTCCGATAGCGGTACCATGCCGGAGCATGGGTACACTCAGCATGCTCCGAAGGCCGGCGCCCTGTAGTCCGGCGAACTCGTAGTCCGGGTCTTCCAAGACATCGGGAATGTGAACCGCTCCTCCGGTGAGAACGGCTCGGCCTCCGGCCGAACGGTGACTGACCGGGCTCGGATACGCAGCGCGCAGGGCCTCGGCCCCTTCCTCGCTCGCATTGTCTACCGTTTCCAGGCGAAGGTGCGTGCCATCAAGAATCAGAACGCTCGCGGAATCACCCTTGCAGAGCCTCCGGGCGTTCTTGGCAATCGTCTCAAAGACGGGCTGGACGTCGGTCGGCGACTGGCTGATCACGCGCAGGATCTCGCTCGTGGCGGTCTGCTGTTCCAGCGACTCGGTGAGATCGTGATTGCGGTCCTCCAGTTCGGTGAAGAGCCGTACGTTCTCGATGGCGATGACCGCCTGGTCCGTGAAGGTCTTGAGGAGGGCAATCTCGTCGTCGGTGAACCCACCGGCGTCGCGGCGGGTCACTCCGATCGCCCCCACCGCCTCGTCTAGACGAAGCAGCGGCACCGCCACCACGCTTCGGTAGCCACGGACACGGGCATGGGCGTGCTGGGTCTCGGGCACTCGCGGATCGGCGTGTGCGTCGGCAATGTTGATTGGCGCTCGATCGCGAATGGCCTGGGCGGGCGGCCACTCGGAGTGTCGCGACTGTGGAAAGGCCGCCCTCACCGCGGCGTTGCCAGCGGCATCCGTGCTCGTGAGCGCAGCAAGCTCGATCTGATCGCCCTCTATCAGCGTCAGCACGCCCGAGTAACCCCGCAGCAGGCGGACGGCACTCTCCACGATGGCGTCGAACACCGGTTGGACATCCGTCTGCGAGCGGCTGATGACGCGCAGGATGTCGCTGGTGGCGGTCTGCTGGTCCAATGCCGTGGTCAACTCGCGGTTGCTCGCCTGCAGCTCAGTGAACAGGCGCACGTTCTCGATGGCGATCATCGCCTGATCGGCGAAGGTGCGAAGCAGATTGATCTGCCGCTCACTGAACTCGCCGGCCTCGCTTCGGCCGATCCCGACTGAGCCGATGGCGCGGCCCTCGCGCAGCATGGGCACGGCCAGCACCGCGCGAAAGCCGCCCGCCACCGCGGCCTCCTGGATGCCGTATTCCTCGTCGACCAGGACATCCGGAATATGAGTGATCGCGCGATCGCGAATGGCCCGCGCGGCCGCCGCCTCCCCCGTGGGGCGCATCGGAAAGGCCCGCCGAAGCGCATTGGTCCCTTCCGAGCTCGAGCCGTACACCGCCTTGACCTCGACCCACTCGCCCTCCAGGCGCGTGACCAGACCCACCTCGGCCCCGCACAGCTTGACCGCGCTCTCCGCGATGATGTCGAAAACCGGCTGGAGGTCGGTGGGTGAGCTGCTGATCACCTGGAGGATTTCGCTCGTGGCCGTCTGCTGCTCCAGCGACTCGGTGAGGTCGCGGTTGCGCGCCCCCAGCTCCGTGAACAGGCGCACGTTCTCGATGGCGATCACGGCCTGGTCGGCGAACGTGCACAGGAGCTTGATCTGCCGCTCGCTGAACTCTCCGGGCTCGCTGCGCCCGATACCGATGGAGCCGATGGCCCGCCCCTCCCGAAGCATGGGCACAGCCAACGCGGCGCGAAAGCCGGCGGCCACCGCCATCTCCGGGATGCCGTGCGCCTCGCCGACCAGAACATCCGGGATATGGGCGATGGCGCAGTCACGAATGGCCCGCACCGCGGCGAGCGCTCCCGTGGGGCGCATTGGATAAGCGTGGCGAAGTGCAGCGGTCCCTACGGAGCTCGAGCCGTACACTGCCTCGAGCTCTACCCACTCGCCGTCGTAGCGCGTGACCACACTCACTTCGGCGCTACACAGCTTGACCGCGCTCTCCGCGATGATGTCGAAAACCGGCTGGAGGTCGGTGGGTGAGCTGCTGATCACCTGGAGGATTTCGCTCGTCGCCGTTTGCTGCTCCAGCGACTCGGTGAGGTCGTGGTTGCGCGCCCCCAGTTCCGTGAACAGGCGCACGTTCTCGATGGCGATCACCGCCTGGTCGGCGAAGCTCTGGAGGAGGGAGATCTGCCGCTCCGTGAAGGGCTCGGCCTCGAGCCGCCGGAGCTGGATCACGCCCGAGGCCTCTCCCTCTCGCAGAAGGGGAACACTCAGGGTAGCCCGGTGGCCCACGCTTCTGGCAAAGGCACTGCCGTCCGGAAACTCCTCTGTTGCCGTCTGCAGATCGGCAACGTGCACGGGCCGTCGCTCGAGCACACTGCGTCCCCCCACGGTTCCCTGCACGATTGGAATCGCGATGACGGGGGCGGGGATCGGCCCATGGTGGGCGACCACTCGCAGGCTGTCGCCATCCCGCAAGCCGATCGACGCGTCGTAGGCCCCGCAGAATCTGGCCGCACTCTGGACCACGGCGGCCAGCACCGGCTGAATATCAGTGGGAGAACTGCTGATCACGCTCAGGATTTCCCCCGTCGCTGTCTGCTGCTCCAGCGCTTCGCTCAGACCAGAGTTGCGCGCCTCGAGCTCCCGGGAGAGTCGGGCGTTTTCCAGCGCGATCGCCGCCTGCTCGGCGAAGGTCTTGAGCAAGGCGATCTGGTGGGCGGTGAAGGGGCGGACGGTGGTGCGCAGGACCACCAGAGCGCCTACAGCCCGCCCGTCCTGCACCAACGGGGTGGCGAGCATCGTGCGCAGCCCGGCCGCTCGGTGGAGGCCCGCCGTGTCCGGGTACTGGCTCTTCGCGGCCATCTTGAGGTCGCGGACGTGGACGGTTCGCCGCTCCACCACCGCCCGGCCAGCCACGGATCCCCGGCTGAGAGGAAGAGACTCGCCGAGGGAGAGTGTCCGGGGCAGCCGTCCATGCTTGGCCGCGATGGCAAGCCGGTCCCCATCGACGAGATGAAGGTGGGCGTACCTCGCGTCACAGAGACGAGCCGCCGTCCTGACGATGGCCTTCAGGATCGGCTCGATATCGGGCGCCGGGCGCCGGGAACGCTTCATCCGTGATTTCGAGGCATGGGGCGAGTGGGCCGAGATTAGCCCGAGGGCACGAACGGGTCAAGAAGACGTGGCCAATGCTATGCTCCTCCGAAATTCGGGGGGAGACCATGGCCATCGACTTGCCGCCCGTCACACCGACACTCGAACCCCTCTTCCGCGCCGTGGTGGAGATCGCCGCGCCTCTGAGCGTCGGCATGACGCCCCGGGGCGAGCGCCGCATCATTCCCATCACGGGCGGCCGGTTCGAAGGCGAAAAGCTCGCCGGCGACGTCCTGCCCGGTGGCGCGGACTGGCAACTCGTGCGATCCGACGGCACCGCGGTCCTCGAGGCGCGCTACACGCTGCGCACGCAAGACGGCGCCCTCGTGTACGTGCGCAATCGCGGGGTGCGCTCCGGCCCGCCCGGCGTGCTGGCCCGTCTCGCCCGGGGCGAAGCCGTGGACCCGGCGAGCTACTACTTCCGGACCCGCCCGGAGTTCGAGACGGGCGCGCCGCAATACGCGTGGCTCAATGATCTGCTCGCGGTGTGCTCGGCCGTGCGCGCGGCGAGCTCTGTCACCCTGGACTTCTACGCCGTCCGCTAGCACCCTTCGCGCCGCTTCATCAGCATGGTCTCCACCGACCCGTACCACCGCCTCAAGCGCTCTGCACTCCGCGTGGCTTGATCAGATGCACACGCCCCGCCACGGCCCGCACCTTGCGCGGGGCAGCCAGCCAGATCGCCGCGGCCGAGAGGAGACTGCAGGCGATGGCGATCCAGAATAGGAGCCGGTAGGAGCCGGTGACATCGTGCAGGTAGCCGGCGGCCCACGGGCCCACCGCGCCACCCCCGATGGCCGCGAGCATGAGCGTGCCGAAGATGGCGCCGAAGTGCCGTCCCTGGAAAATCTCGGCGGGAATGGCGCTGACCACGGAAGTGAGCCCGTAGCCGAGCGCGCCCTGGGAGATGACCATGAGCCAGACGAGGGCGAGCGTTGGCGCATGCTCCATGAGAATCAGCGCGAAATAGCAGATGGCGAAGCCGAGGCTGCCCACCGTCCAGATCCACTCGCGACCGATCCGGTCGGAGAGATGGCCGAGGGCGATCTGGCCGGGAATGGCCGCAAGGCTCACGAAGCCGAGGGCCCACGCGGCGTAGGTCGGGCTGAAGCCGATCTCGATCAGGTACTTGGTCTGGTGCACCTGCACCGCGTACCAGGAGAACAGCCCACCGAAGTAGCCCACGGCAATCCACCAGAAGCGTGACGTGCGCATGGCGCGGGCGAGCGTCCAGTCCACCGCAGCCCACGCCGTGTCCACTACGTTGGCCGCCTGGGCGGCCGCCGTGTGTCGAGACGCGGGGTCGCCGTCGGGAGCGAGGCCGATGTCTTCGGGCCGGCGCCTGAGCAGGAGATTGAGAGGCGCGAGCAGGGCGAGGATGAGGATGGCCATGGCCCAGCAGGCGGTGCGCCAGCCCGCGCGTCCGATCAGGACCTGCATCCACGGGAGGAGGATGATGGAGCCCACGCCCACTCCGGAGAAGGCGAGGCTCATGGCGAGACCGCGACGACGCACGAACCAGTTGGGAAGGAAGAGTCCCTGCCCCGTGTAACCGAGGCAGACGCTGCCCCCGCCCACGAGCACGCCGAGCGTGAGATAGAGATGCCAGGGCTCTCGCACGAGGGTGGCGAGGAGCAGGCCGATGCCCATGAGGAACACGCCGATCTCCATGACCACGCGCGGCCCGCGGCGATCCATCAAGCGCCCGAGGGTCGGGCTGAGCACCGCCGAGATGAGGAAGCCGAAGGAAAACGCCCCCGCGGTCACCCCGCGCTCCCAGCCGAACTCGGCGAGGATGGGCGGAAAGAGCAGGGAGAACGCGGTGCGCGCGTTGACACCGACACCCATGGTGACGAACACGACGGCCACCACGACCCATCCGTAGAAGAAAGGCAGGCGCATAGGGTGCCCATTGCGGAGCGGGCGCGAAGAGAGTATCAAATGGCGAGGAGGACATACCATGGGATACAGCCTCGAGCAGTTCGCCGACACGGTTCACCGCATCCTCAAGGAAGATCCGGGGCCCAAGGGACGCGAGAAGGTTTGCGCGGTCGTCCAGGAAGTGCTCGTGGACGGGCCGTTCGTCGCCCAGCACCTCGGCGATGACACGCCGGAGCGCAAGATCCTCTACGAAGACCCCGAGCTCGGCTTCTGCATCTTGGCCCATGCGTACAAAGGCGCCAAGGAAAGCCAGCCGCACGATCACGGCCCCTCGTGGGCGATCTACGGCCAGGCGGTCGGGGAAACCGTGATGAGCGACTGGACGGTGCTCGAGCCCGCGTCGGAGCAGAAGCCCGGCAAGGTGCGCCACGCCCGCGCCTACCCACTCAAGCCCGGCATGGCCAAGGTCTACAACGTGGGCGATGTTCACTCCCCGAAGCGCGAAGGAGCCACCCGGCTCATCCGCATCGAGGGCACCAACATGGACAAGGTCAAGCGCCTGACCTTCGAGAAGGTGTAGTCAGGACTCCCCTCACCCTGCCCTCTCCCCAGAGGGGAGAGGGATTCGCTTCCCTCGCCCCCGGAGGGGGAGAGGGCACGGTGAGGGGGATCTATCGAGAGAGGAAGCCTCAGACCCGCCGCGTGTTGTCGTCCGGAAATGGGTACTCCATGTTCCGCGCCGTGCCGCGGCCCACCGCCTCGCCGAAGTAGCGAATCACGATGCGCAGCGCCATGTCGATGCCCGCCGAGATGCCGGCGGACGTCACCACATGCCCGTCCTCCACCACGTGCAGCTTTTCCTCCACCGTCAGGGAGGGGAACGACTCGCGCATCCAGGGCAGCGCGCGCCAGTGCGTGGTGGCGCGCCGGCCGTCGAGCAGCCCCGCCTTGCCGAGGAGCATGGAGCCCGTGCACACGGAGGTGAGTGTCTCCACCTCCCGCCCGCGCTCGCCGATCCATTTCACCAGGCGCTCATTGTTGATCTCGGTGCGCGTGCCCCAGCCGCCCGGCACCACCAGGATGTCGAGGGGCGGACAGGTTTCGAGGGTGACATCGGGGATGACCTTCAGGCCGCCCGTGGCGACCACCGTGTCCTTGCTCTCCGCCACGAGCAGGACCTCGAAGGGCGACGGCTCTTCGCGGCGGGCCTCCTCGTTCAGGCGCGTCACCGAAAACACTTCGAAGGGGCCGCAGAAGTCGAGAACCTCCACGTTCGGAAAGACGAGAATGCCTACGCGCTTGCGATCCATAGGTGCCTCCTTTTGATCGTCCCCTCACCCTGCCCTCTCCCCAGAGGGAGAGGGATTGTGGGGGCTAGAGGAATGTGGTGTCGGGCTCGAGTCCGAAGAGAAAGCGCCCCACCGTCTCGAAATGGGACTGCCGGCCCTGGAGCTGCTGGGTCACCGCGTGAATGTCGCGGAAGCCACGGTCGAAAGCGCTCTCGATGAAGATCGACGTCGCCCCGCCCGCGTGATGCGTCATGTCGGCCACCGCCTTGGCCTGGTGGATCGCGTAGGTGGAGGCGAGGCGGATGAGCACGCGCTGGTCGAGGGTGAGCACGCCCGTGCCGCCCACCACGCGCCAGATCTCCTCGAGCGAGCTCAAGAGGAAGCCTCGCGCGGAGCGCAGCTGCGCCTCCGCCTCCGCCACCTGCGACTGGACCACCGCGTTCTCCGCGAGAGGCCGCTTGAAGCCGCGCGGCGTCTTCTCGGTGGCGAGGGCCCGGAAGGCGTCGAGCATGCGCCGCGCGATGCCGAGAGCGACCCCGGCGAAGCCCGAGGCGTAGAGCGAGCCCGCGGGAAAGCAGTAGAGCGGCCCGGGCTGGCGCCGTTCCGCGGGATCGTCGCGCGAGATCGAATACTCGTGGGGCACGAAGAGATCGGACACGGTGAAGGCATCGCTTCCCGTGCCCTTGAGCCCGCTCACGTGCCACACGTCCATGATTTGCGCGCTCGCCGCGGGAATGAGCATCGTCCGCTCCACCACCTTGCCCTGGGCGTTGCGGCGAAAGGTGCCGTCGGTCTCGCAGATCGGGGCGTGACCACCGAGCCACGTGGCATGACGGCAGCCGCTGGCGAAGCTCCACACCCCGGTGACGCGATAGCCGCCCTCCACCGCAGTGGCCCGCGCGTCGGGCCCGGGGCCCCAGGCGAGCACGGCGCGTCGATCCTTGCCGAATACGTCCGCGGCGACCTCGGGGGCAAGGTAGGCGGCCGACATCGAGCACCCGGAGGCCTGGCACAGACACCAGGCCGTGCTCGCGTCGGCCTTGGCGATCTCCTCGATGACCGTCACGAAGGTGACAGGATCGACCTCCGCGCCTTCGAGGGACCGGGGAAGAAGGAGCCGGAACATGCCGGCCGCGAAGAGCGCGTTCAGCACGGGCTCCACGATCCGTCGGTCCTGTTCGATCTGATCCGCACAGGCTTCGATGTGGGGCGCGAGCGCGCGCGCCCGCTCCACATGCTCGTTGTCGATGGTGCGGCTCCACGGGTCCATGAGCCGGACTATATCGTAGAATTCGTGGTCTGGCTTCCCGGCGCGCCCTGGGCTAGGATAGGCGGCACACTCGCTCACGAGGAGGATCGACATGAAGCGCTACGATCGGCACCAGCAGGACGTCGGCAACATCGTGATGCTGGAGCACGTGAACGTCCGCGTGCCCGACCAGCGCATCGCCACCGCCTTCTACGTGCAGGGTCTCGGCTTCACCCGCGACCCTTACGTGATGGTGGGAGTGGAGAACATGTGGATCAACATGGGCCAGACGCAGTTCCATCTCCCCACGGGTGAGCCCAACGTGATGCGCGGGCACGTGGAGATCGTGGTGCCCGACCTGGAGGCGCTCGTCACGCGGCTGGCCGCCGTCAAGGATCTCCTCGCGGCGACCAAGTTCGCCTACAGCGCGGAGGACAAGTACGTCGCGGTGACCACGCCGTGGGGCAACCGGCTGCGCCTCCATGCGGCCGGCCCGTCCTTCGGGGACATGACTCTCGGCATCACCCACGTCGAGTTCCCCGTGGAGCCGGGGCGCGCCGCGGGCATCGCGCGCTTCTACGAGAAGGTCATGGGGGCGCCCGCCGCGGTCACTCCGGACGCCGAGGGTGTGGCCGCCCACGTGAGAATCGGCCAGCGCCAGGAGCTGGTGTTCCGGGAGACCAGTGCGCCCATTCCCGCGTATGACGGCTATCACATCGCGGTGTACATCACGAATTTCTCCGGGCCCCACGAGTGGCTCGACACCCACGGGCTGATCAGCGAGGAGAGCCAGGACTATCAGTACCGCTTCGAGAAGATCGTGGACGTGGACACGCGCGAGGTGCTGTGCGTGATCGAGCACGAGGTGCGGAGCTACACGCATCCCATGTTCATGCGTCCGCTCGTGAACCGGAATCCCGCCCAGCGCCAGGCGACCTATCAGCGCGGGCGGGACGCCTTCCACCCCGCGGGCTAACCACCGCCGCGGGAAAGGGTCAGGCGGGAGGCTCGGCGGGCAGCCGACCCTCCACCCACGGGCGGAGCCACGGGTCGGCTTCCGCGCGCGAGCGGAAGACGTGCGTGTTCCACCTCGTGACCTCGGCGAACGCCTCCCACATGCGGGCGATGCCGAAGGCAAGGTCGCTGGGGGCCACGATGGCCACGGCGAGGGGGCGGGGCACGATGAGGGCGATCTGCATGTCCACCTGCACGAACTCCAGAACGTCATCGCGCGTGATGCTCAACTCGGTCACGTCGGTCACGTCGACCAGCCCATAGTGAAGCCCCTTCAGACGGTCGGGCACACGCAGGAGCCGAGTCTTCGCCTCGAGAATCTCCCGGCCGGTGAGCGGTCCCGTGCCGGACAACTGCACGCCGCGCCCCTCACTCACCCATTCAGTGGAAAATGGCACCGCATCCTCCCCGCGATGACGTGAGGAGCGGCGGAGCGTCGAGGCGATCAGGAGACGACGTTGCTGTCGACGGATTCCACCCGAATAAACGTGCATCCCATGGAGTGTACAACCCCACGCGGCTGGCGGCGATCACCCTGGCGGCGCTCCCAGCTCACTTCACGTGGCCGCCCGCGCCGCTCGCTCTGCCGGCGCTCGAGGAGGACCTGCACCCCTTCCACGTCCGCCAATCCCCGGGAGAGGTACTCGTAGAGGCCGCGATCCTTGAGGGCCACCACGATGAGAAGCTGGCCGTTCGTCGATGGCCGGAGCCGCGGCGCGGTCAGCACGGCCGCCATGTGGCGCGGACAAACTCCGAACGTGTCGATAGGGTTCTCCAGCGGCTCGCGCTCACCGAGAAGGGCGGGCGACCCTTCAGCCTTACACCACGAACAGAGCGCTCTCATGGTTGTGCCGGACGGTACCGTGCTCAATTTGGCACGATGGCGGCTCGAGTGACGTGGCCCTTGTCCTGCTCCGTGAAGGCCTCGTTGATCTGCTCGAGCGGATACTTGTGGGAGACCACGCGACCCCACGGGTATTTCTTGAGGGTGCGCTGCATGAGCTCGAGGGCGCCGCGAAGGTGCTCGGCCTCGTAATGGGCGAGCCCGATGATCCGGCGATTGCCGAAGATGATCCACGACGGATCGAACTCCGCTTTCCACCCGACGTTGATGTTGCCGATCTCCAGATAGGTCCCCTCGGGCGCGGTCATGCGGAGGCCTTCGTCCACCACCCCGGGATGCCCCACCAGCTCGAGGACCACGTCGCCTCCCCAGTCGTCGGTGAGCTTCTTGACCGCCGCGATACGCTCCGCGGGCGTCGAATGCCGGCGCATGTCGACCACGTCGGTGGCCCCGAACTGCGTGGCCAGCTCGAGCCGCTCGTCGAGCCCGTCGATGACCACCACCCGGCTCGCCCCCATCTCCCGCGCCACCGCGCAGGCATAGACGCCGAGGCCGCCCGCTCCCTGCACCACCACCGTTTGCCCGGCGCGGAACTGGGCGATCTCGAGCCCCGCGTAGACCTGGGTGTAAGCGCAGTTGATCCCCGCCGCCATCTCGTCGGTGATCTCAGAACCAATCTTGAACACCGCGTGATTGGGGCGCAGGTAGAAGTACTGGCCGAAGCCGCCCTGGAAGTGCGGCCACACCTCGCACGACACGAGCCAGTTGGCCTGCCGGGTGGGGCACGACTTGTACTGGCGGCGCAGGCAGGCCTTGCAGTGTCCGCACGGGCAGAAGTAGCGGTAGAGCACACGGTCGCCCACCTTGAGGGGCTGCCCGGTGGAGTCGGCGCTCACCCCCTGGCCCAGCTTGGCTACCGTGCCCATGTGCTCGTGCCCGGTATTGAGGGGAAGGGGCCGGCCCATTTTCACGTAGTCCTGCTCGCCGCGCCAGTAGTGCATGTCGGAGCCACAGACATTGGCGAGGGCGATCTTGATGAGCATCGCCCCCGGCTCCGGCTCCGGCACCGGATACTCGCGGATCTCGAAGGGCCTGCCCGTCCCGTGGAACACCGCCAGCCGTGCCGTCTCGGCCATGTCGCGCTCCCTCCCCCATCTCGTGATGGCGCCGCCCCCGGCATGCTAGGACGACGCGGGGAGCAAGTCAACGGCCTGTTTGAGCAGGGTCCCCCGGGCCCGGACAGGCACGGGATCCTGCTATACTTCCGACGGTGCACGACGATTCGCTCCCCCTCTGCGGCCTCCTCGTCGTCGACCTCACCCGGGTGCTCGCCGGCCCCTACTGCACGCGCCTGCTCGCCGACATGGGTGCGCGCGTCATCAAGGTGGAGCGCCCGGGCGCGGGCGACGAGACGCGCATCAACGTGCATCAGCTCGAGCCGGGCCGCACCGACCAGAGCAGCTACTTCGCCCGCGTCAATGCGGGCAAGGAAAGCGTGGCCGTGGATCTCTCGAGTTCCGACGGCCTCAAGGTGATCCTGGATCTTGCCGGCCACGCCGACGTGTTCATCGAGAACTTCGCCCCCGGGGTGGTCGGCCGCCTCGGCTGCGACTACAAGGCGGTGAGCGCGGTGAAGCCCGACGTCGTGTACTGCTCCATCTCGGGCTTCGGCCAGACGGGGCCGTGGCGGCACAAGCAGGCCTTCGCGCACATCACCAACGCCATCTCCGGGCTCATGCACCTCGAGCAAGGCGACGAGGCGCATCCCCGCGCCTCGAACCTGCAGGCGGCGGACATGCTCGCGGCCACCCACGCCGCCACCGCCATCCTGGGCGCGCTGCTCCGGCGCGCGCGAACCGGTCAGGGCGCCCACCTCGACGTGTCCATGCTCGAATCGCTGGTCGCCTCGGACAGCGTCACCTTTGCCTCCGTGCTGAACGGGGGCAAGGAGCACGGCAACCCGCGCCCCGGCATGCTCGTGCACCGGATCGGCGACCGCTACGTGGCCTTCCAGATCGCGGGAGGCACCGCCATCTGGATGAGGCTGGTGACTCTCATGAAGCGGCCGGACCTCGCGGAGGATCCGCGCTT
This sequence comes from Candidatus Methylomirabilota bacterium, assembly GCA_036005985.1. Lineage (GTDB taxonomy): Bacteria > Methylomirabilota > Methylomirabilia > Rokubacteriales > CSP1-6 > AR37. Next base: position 16,888 of record DASYQB010000313.1, read on the forward strand.
CAAGTCCACCGATGGCCGGCGCCAGAACTGGCGCGAGCTGCGCGACATCCTGGGCCGGTGGCTCGACGGCTTCCCGTCCGTCGACGCGGCCATCGAGGTGCTCGAGAAGGCACGCGTGCCCTGCGCGCCCGTGCTCTATCCAGCCGAGGTGATCGCCTCCGCTCATCTGACCGAGCGCCAGTTCTTCCCGTCCCTGCCTCACCCGAGGGGGGGCAGCGTTCGCGTCACGGCGAGCCCGTATCACCTCGACGGCCAGCCCGTGCACCCGCAGCGCCCCGCCGCGTATCGCGTGGGCGAGCACACCCGCGAGGTGCTGGCCAAGCTGCTCGGCTATGGCGAAGCGCGCATCGAGGCCCTTCTCGCTTCCCACGCGGTCGAGTCGCCGTAGATGGCGGGGTCGCCATGCCCGCCATCCTTCGCGCCCTTCACGCCGACATCACCACGCTCTCCGTGGGAGCCATCGTCAATGCCGCGAACTCCTCGCTGCTCGGCGGAGGCGGCGTAGACGGAGCGATCCATCGCGCGGCGGGGCCCGAGCTGTTGCGCGAATGCCGCGAGCTCGGCGGCTGCGAGACGGGCGACGCCAGGCTCACCAAGGGATATCGCCTGCCCGCCCACCACGTCATCCACACGGTGGGGCCGGTGTGGCACGGCGGGAGCAGGGGTGAGCCGGGGCTCCTCGCGTCCTGCTACCGGCGTTCCCTCGAGCTCGCGGCCGCCCACGGCATCTTCACCGTGGCTTTTCCGAGCATCAGCACGGGTGTTTACGGCTATCCGATCGAGCTTGCCGCGGACGTCGCCGTCACCGCGGTGCGCGGGTCGGCGCGGGAGCTCGCCTCGCTTCACGAGGTGATCTTCTGCTGCTTCTCGCGGGCCGACCTCCTCATCTACGAAAGGCTGCTCGCCCGCACCGGTTGCGGTCCCTCCGGGTCGACGTTAGGCTAGCCGGAAGCAAGCC
>DASYQB010000314.1:0-3113 GCA_036005985.1 Candidatus Methylomirabilota bacterium
CGCGTGTCATGCCCCTCCTCGAGGTCGAGCGAGTCACCAAGATGTTCGGCGGGCGGGCCGCGGTGCGCGATCTCTCGTTCGGCGTGGAGCGCGGCGAGATCGTCGGCATCATCGGCCCGAACGGCGCCGGCAAGACCACGACCTTCGAGATCATCACGGGCTTCCAGGTGCCCACCGAGGGGCGCGTGCGATTCAAGGGGGAGTCGCTGGCCGGGCTTCGTCCCTACGAAGCGGCGCGCCGCGGACTGGGCCGCACCTTCCAGATCCCCCAGCCCTTCCCTAGCTTCACCGTGCTCGAGAACATCATGGCCGCGGCGTTCATGCACCACGCGAGTCGAGGGGCCGCGGAAGGCAAGGCACGGGCGGTGCTGGAGCGCGTGGGTATGGCGTCGAGCGCGGGCTTCCTCGCGAAGAACCTGACCCTGGCCGACACCAAGCGCCTGGAAATCGCCCGCGCTCTTGCCATTGACGCGGAGATGGTCCTGCTCGACGAGGTCATGGCGGGCCTCACTCCCGTGGAGGCCGACGAAGCCATCGCGCTCGTCCTGAGCCTCAACCGCGGCGGCGTGACCTTCCTGGTCATCGAGCACATCATGCAGATCATCATGTCGATCTCCCAGCGCATCGTGGTGCTGCACCATGGGGAGAAGATCGCCGAGGGCACTCCCGACCACGTGTCGCAGGACAGCAAGGTGATCGAGGCCTACCTCGGTGAGGAGGGCTTCCTTGCTTGAGGTGCGCGACCTGCACGTGCAGTACGGCCGCCTGCGCGTCCTCCACGGCATTTCCTTGAGCGTGCCCCGGGGCAAGATCATCTCCGTCGTCGGCGCCAACGCCGCCGGCAAGAGCACCCTGGTCAATGCCATCTCCGGGCTCCTCACTCCGGCCTCGGGCGCCGTCGTCCTCGACGGCGCCGACATCACGCACCTCCCCGCCCACACACGCGTGGAGCTCGGTCTCGTGCAGGTGCCCGAGGGGCGCAAGCTCTTCCCCGCCATGACGGTGGAGGAGAACCTGCTCGTGGCCGCGGTGACCACGCGGGCCAAGCCCGGCCGCGCGGAGAGCGTGTCACGCGTATTCCAGCTCTTTCCGCGTCTGGACGAGCGGAGGCGCCAGATCGCGGGCACGCTGTCCGGCGGCGAGCAGCAGATGCTCGCCCTCGGCCGCGGACTCATGTCGCGGCCGGAAGTCCTCATCCTCGACGAGCCCTCCATTGGACTGGCCCCGCGGCTCGTGAGCGAGATCCTCAGAACGGTACGCGAGCTGAACCGCGCGGCCGGCCTGACCATCCTGCTCATCGAGCAGAACGTGCGCCAGTCTCTCGCCATGTCCGACTTCGGGTATGTTCTGGAGAACGGCCGCATCGCGCTGGCGGATACCGGAGCCGCTCTCCTCGCCAACGAGCACACCAAGAAGGCCTACATCGGCCGCTAGGGGAACGGTATGGAATTCGTCGCGGGCGTCGATGTGGTGGCACGTTCACCGACCTCATCATGGTGGACGGCGAGACGCAGGACGTGCGCGTGGCCAAAGACTACGGCGTGGTGATGCGTGGAGACTTGAGGGTGGACGAGGAGGCCACGAGACGGCTCTCCCACGAGCATGCGGCGGGACCCAGCGTGTAGCACCTACGGATTAGGCCGGACAGCGGATCGCCGAGGCGACCATGCGTCCCCCTCAGGGGAGGATGTGCACCGTTCCTGATGAGCCGCCCACGAGCGTGAGGATTGCCTCGGCGAATTCTCGCGGCGCTTCCTGCGGCAGGTTGTGACCCACCACGGGAATGAGTCGCCGCTCATAGGCGCCGGTGAAGAACCGCCGGTGCGGCTCGGAGGTGGCCACCGGGGAGACGCCGTCGCCCTCGCCGTGCAACACGACGGTCGGGACCGTGATGCGGGGTTGAGCGCTCAGCCGGCGCTCGGTGGCCTCGACCGCGGGATCACCGGGGGCGAGGCCGAATCGGTGCCGGTAGGACTGGATCACCACGTCCACGAAATCCGGGTTGTCGAAGGCGACGGCGGTACGATTGTAGGTCGCATCGTCGAACGCCCAGTTCGGCGACCAGAGTCGCCAGAGGAGCTTGCCGAGATCGTGACGATTCTGGGCGAGGCCGGCCCGCCCCCGCTCACCGTGGAAGTAGTACTGGTACCAGAGGCGATGCTCCTGTTCGGGGGATTGCGGCCGTAGCGAGCCGGCGATGTGCTGGATGTTGTAGCCGCACCCGGACACGAGCCCCCGCGCGCGATCGGGCCACAAGGCGGCCACCACGCACGCCGCGCGTCCGCCCCAATCGTAGCCGGCGAGGAATGCGCCAGGAATATGGAGCGCGTCCATGAGGGACAGGAGATCGTGGGCGAGGACTGCCTGCTGGCCGGAGCGCGGCGTCTCCGCGGAGAGAAATCGCGTGGGGCCATACCCGCGGAGATACGGCGTGATGACCCGGCAACCCGCCGCGGTGAGAAGCGGTCCGACCTCGTCGTAGGCGTGAATGTCGTAGGGGAAGCCGTGGAGGAGCAGGACCGGCGGCCCACTGGGTGAACCACCCTCCTCGTAGGCAACGTCGAGCACGCCCGCGTCTACGTGCCTGAGCATGGCCCGAAGCGAGTCATCGAGTTTCTGCCCAGGGGTCGCTCATTTGGTTGTCAGGATGCTAGACGGCGCGCGCGGGCGGAGGACCAGCGCGACGAGCGGGAAGATCAGGACGGAGAGCGATATTCAGACGGTTCCCCTCTCCATCGGGTTCCGGGTGCTCGGCTTGCTTGAGCTCGGCAAAACGGTCCGATGCTAGGCGGGGGTGCGGCGGATGTCAATTGGCGAGTGGCGTGTGCTCACTCGGCGTGCGCGTGTCCCTCTCTCACCGCGGTCATTACCTGGATGCGCAGCTCCGGCGTGGGGCTGGTCACCCCGTGAGCCTCTCGAACGTGGGCCATGAAGCGCGCGAAGAGACTCCGGATGTCCGGCCCCTGCTCGACGTGGGGACAACCCGTGAAGACGTCCGCGCATCGTAGCTCTCTGTTCATCCTGAAGGAGGGAAATAGCAAGAGACGAGCCAGCATCGAATGTTTCAGGAAATCAACGAGTTGCTCGCAAGAGAGGCGAACGGGGACGCAAAA
>DASYQB010000315.1:0-8596 GCA_036005985.1 Candidatus Methylomirabilota bacterium
CACTGTCAAGGGGACGGCCCCGTTGGCCGAGCCTCGAGCCTCTGCACGATCAACCTCTCCAGCGCCGCCGCCACGCTTGTCAGCACTATCGGGGGCGGCCTACTCGGGCAGGACATCTCGGTGCTCACACTGGCGGCCCGGCCTTCTCCGGCCAGCCTCGGTCTCATCGGTGCGGGGGCTCTCGGGCTGGGATTCCTGGCAGCTCGAGGTCGACGCCGGCCTTCTGCTGAAGGTCGCCTCCGCTAGAGCTCCCAGCGTCAGCGGACGGCTCCGACTCGGCCGGCGGATCCCTCCCGGACCACGTCACCTGTCGAGGACAAAGGGCGTGCCCCGTTCGAGGGCGTCGATGACGATTTCGACGAGCCCCGGTCCGTCCTCGCCTGACACCAGCGTACGGCTTCCCGCGAGGGCAGAGTAGCCGTCACCTCCACGGGCCAGGAAGTCCGGCACGGCCACCCGGTAGCGCCGAGCGGGGTCGAGCGGGCTGCCTCCCACCGAGACGGACAGGACGCGGCGACCGGCGGGGCGGCCGGCATCCAGGACGTAGTCGAGGCCTGCCGTCTGAAGGAATCGGCCCGCGGGCCGGGGCAGCGCGTCGACCGAATGCTCCAGGCTGGCCTGAAGGACGGCGCCGTCCACCTCGAGGAGGGTGACCGTATTGGCGAAAGGCAGCAGGGCGACGACGTCGCTCAAGCGGAGAGGCCCCGCCGGTATGACCCGGTTGCCGCGAATGGCTCCGGCATTGATCAACGCCACCTCCACGCCCATGCGCCGGCGCATGATTTCGGCAATGAAGCGTCCGACCGGCGCCCCCTCGCGCCGCACCACGATCTCGCGGCTGTCGAGCGGGGCCGACAGCTCGGTGATGGGACGGTCGAGCCGCGGATCGGCCTGGGCCTGATAACGGGCGACGAGCGCCGTCACGTCGGGCGCCTCCGCGACGGTGGCGTCGACGGGAATGAGCCGATGGCGCCGGCCGAGGACCTCGGCGCGGCAGCCGACCTCGTATTCCACCTGTCCAACGTTCACCGCGTCCGCGCCGGCCTTGATGATCAGGGTGCGTCCTTCCGTCTCGACCATGGGCGCGTGATCATGACCGCCGAGGATCACGTCGAGGGACACGGCGCGCGCGAGCACCCGATCCTGCTCCAGCTCCAGGTGCGTCAGGCCGACCCGAAGATCGAGCGCGCCCAGATCGGCGAGGGCTCGCTGCGCGCTTTCCGCGGGGTGCGCGAACACGAGGCCCGGGCCCGGATTCGAGCTGCGCGCCCCATGCGGGACGGTCACACCGACCACGCCCACGCGAATGTGGCTCCACTCCCGCACCAACCCGGCTTGCGCCCCGCTCCACGGACGCCACGTGACGGAGTCGAGGACATTGGCGCCGAGCCACGGAAAGCGCGACTCCTTCATGCGCTGCCGGAGCACGGCCGGGCCGAAGTCGAACTCGTGGTTGCCGAAGACGGCCACGTCGAGCCCGAGGGCGTTCCAGGCATCGATCATCTGGCGTCCCTGGAAGAGCGTGGAGAACACCGAAGGAGACAGCGTGTCGCCGCCGAGAGCGAAGAGCGTATTCGGCGTGTCCCGCCGCAGCCCCCGCGCGAGCGTCGCGACACGGGCCAGGCCGCCCCGGCCCCCCACCGCCTCGAGCTGATAGACGTCGTTGACGAGGAGGAACTGTATCCGCGTGGGCGGCCGCTCCGGGCAAGGCGAAGCGGCGCATCCGGCCAGAGCGACAATCGCGAGGACGACGAGCGGCGCGCGGACGCGCAACGAAGGGTCAGCGCAGGTAGTTGTTGATCAGGCCGGAGCCGAGGAGCTGATAGCGGAAGATCCCGTGGATGGGCAGACCGCCCTTCGAGATCGCGTCGGGCACGGGGGGGAAGGGCGAGGCCAGCTGCACCGCGCGCATGGCGTAGTCGTCGAGGAGCTCGACGCCCGAGGAGCGCCGGCGCTCGATGAACTGCAGCTCTCCACTCTTGGTGATGCCGAACTCGATGGACAGCTCACCCCCGATGCCCCGGCTCGAGGCCTCGTACGGATAGATCCACTTGCTCTTGATCCGCTCGCGGATCTGGTTGAAGTAGTCCTGGTACTTCGGATCCGGTGTGTCGAGCGGGATCGCTTCCCCTTCGATGCCGCCGCGGCCGCCCTTCAGCCCGCCCCCCCCGCCCCGGCGGAACATGCCCGACGTCGGCGACGACTCAGGCGGCGTCGAGGCCACCCGAGGCGGCGTGGGCGCACCGAGCTGTTGCGGAGGCGCGGATGATTGGGGCGACGTCGCCTTCGCCGTCTGCGTCGGCTCGGGGGCGGGAGCAGGTGGGGCCACCTTCGACGGGGGACCCGGCTCTTCCGACTTGGGCGGCGCCGGCTCAGCCGGCGGAGCCTTCGGCGCCTCCTTGGGCGTGTCGGCGACCCTGGGCGTCGGCGGTGCCGGACGGGGCGCCGGCGCAGGAGCGGCCGACGGAGGACCGGGCGGAATCGGAGCCACCTTGGGCGCGGGCGGGGTTGGAGCCGCGGGCGGTGCCGCCTGACGCGGCGTGTCGGGCCCCACCGGGCGTGAGGGATTGCCGAGGGGCGCCGTCTCCTTCGGCTTGTCGGGAGCGATGTCCACGAGGAGGGACTCGCCCCGCTTGCTGATTCTGCGCTGCTCCATGTTGCCGCCCATGATCAGGAGCAGTCCGACGAGCACGTGAAGCAGCACGGATACGACGACGGTCACCACGAGGTATCGATTGGTCCGATCCTCGGGTAAATACTTCAGGCACCACGCCCACGCCTCTCGCATACCCGCTCGATTATAGGCTACTTGGCGGGAAAGACGTGCCGGCCGGGCTACAAGCTTCGTCCCACCGCCTCGGCCACCGGACGCAGCTCACGCATGAGCTGGACGAACTTCGACGGCTTGAGCGACTGCGGCCCGTCGGAGAGCGCTTCCTCCGGCTTGGGATGCACCTCGATGATGAGGCCGTCCGCTCCGCACGCCACCGCGCCCTTGGCCATGGGCGCCACGAGGTCCCAGTGCCCCGTGCCGTGCGACGGATCGACCACCACGGGCAGGTGCGAGAGCTTCTTGAGCACGGGCACCGCGTTGAGATCGAGAGTGAAGCGCGTGGTCGTCTCGAAGGTGCGGATGCCCCGCTCGCACAAGATCACGTTGGGATTGCCCGCGGCCAGAATGTATTCGGCAGAAAGCAGGAACTCCTGGATGCTCGTGGCCATGCCGCGCTTGAGGAGCACCGGCTTGCCCATCTCGCCCACCCGGCGGAGCAGCGTGAAGTTCTGGATGTTGCGCGCGCCGATCTGCAGGATGTCGGTGTACTGGGCCACCAGCTCCACGCTCTCCGTCTCGAGGACCTCCGTCACCACGGGCAGCCCGGTGCGCTTGCGCGCGTCCGCGAGGTACTTGAGCCCCTGCTCCTTGAGCCCCTGGAAGGCGTAGGGCGAGGTGCGCGGCTTGAAGGCGCCCCCGCGGAGAATCTTGGCCCCCGCCCCCTTGACCGCGTCGGCGACCTCCTGCACCTGCGCCTCCGACTCCACCGAGCAGGGACCCGCCATGACCACGATGGCCTGGCCACCGATGGAGACGCCGTTGACACGCACTTCGGAGGGCTCCGGCCGCACCTCGCGGCTCGCGAGCTTGAACGGCTGCTGCACGGGCATCACCGACTCCACCGTCTCCACCGCTTCGAGGAGCCGGAGATCCGGCCGTCCCCGCTCCTCGCCCACCGCGGCCACGATGGTCTTGAACTCCCCCCGGATGATGTGCGGCGCGTAACCCATCTCGGTGACGCGGCGGCAGACGTCGTCGATGGCGGCGTCCCCGATACCCGATTTCAGGATGATGATCATAGTGACCTCCCCAGGATTTGCGCGAGTGGCCGGAGCTCAGCCATCAATGCCGCGAAGCGATCGGGCTTGAGCGACTGCGGCCCGTCCGAGAGCGCCTCCGCGGGATTGTTGTGAACTTCGATGATGAGCCCGTCGGCTCCCGCGGCCAGCCCCGCCTTGGCCATGGCCGACACGTATTCCCAGTGCCCCGTGCCGTGCGACGGGTCCACGAGAATGGGGAGATGGGAGAGCTTCTTCACCACGGGAATGGCGTTGAGGTCGAGGGTGTAGCGGGTCGAGGTCTCGAAGGTGCGGATGCCGCGCTCGCAGAGAATGACGTTGGGGTTTCCGCCCGCGAGCACGTACTCGGCGGAGAGCAGCCACTCCTGGATCGAGGTCGACATGCCGCGCTTGAGGAGCACGGGCTTGCCGCACTCCGCCACCCGCTTGAGGAGCGAGAAGTTCTGCACGTTGCGCGCGCCGACCTGCAGGATGTCGGCATGCCGGGCCACCACGTCGACCTTGTCGGGCTCCATCACCTCCGTGACCACGGGGAGGCCCGTGGCCTTGCTCGCGTCCTGGAGGAGCTTGAGCCCCTCTTCTTCCAGCCCCTGGAAGGCGTACGGTGAGGTGCGCGGCTTGAAGGCGCCGCCGCGAAGGATCTGGGCGCCCCCCGCCTTCACTCCCTCGGCCACCGCCATGAGCTGGGGCCGCGACTCCACCGAGCACGGGCCGGCCATGACCACGATCTCCTTGCCCCCGATGGGCACGCCGTTGACCTTGAACTTGGTCGACTCCGGATGCGCCTCGCGGCTCGCCAGCTTGAAGGGCTGGAGGATTCGCACCACGCTCTCCACGCACTCGAGCGACTGGAGGGCGAGGAGCTGCTCCTTGGCCCGATCATCGCCGACCACTCCCACGATGGTGCGCACTTCGCCCCGGGAGAGATGGGTCCTGAATCCCATCTCACCCACGCGTCGCGAGACGTCCTCGATGTCGGCTTCGCTCGATCCCGGCTTCAGCACGATGATCATGTCCGTCCTCCTGTCGAGAAATGAAAAACGCCGCGGGTCCGTGCCCCGCGGCGTTTGATCTCGGTATTCGCCACGGGCCGGCGGATCGTCCGCCCCGTGGCTCCTCTGATCAGCTCATAGGAGCCAGCGGGCAGACGTGGGGAAAGTAATAAAAGTACCGCTGCCAGCCCTTCGCGATACTCGTCCCCGTCTGATTCACCGGCTCGTGACCCCCATGAGGAAAGTGCCGCCGACTCTACGCGTTCGGCTTTCTCGTGTCAAGTCTTGCCCGCCCGGCCTCATGAGCCGGCTTCCTTCTCCTTCTGCTCCTTCTTGCCCTGGATCCGCCCCTGGAACCGGTCCACGATGCGGTGCCGGTAGTAGTAGAGGGGCACGGCGAGGGCGGCCACGATCATCGTCAGGACGATCACTTCTATGTAGTGGCCGGTGGCCGTCTTGGCCCCCTGCGCGGAGAGGACCCAGGTGCCGGGAATGCGGCCGAGCGTCGAGACCACCGCGAAGACCCAGAAAGGCATCGGGCTCAGGCCGAAGAGATAGCAGATGATGTCCTTGGGCAGCCCGGGGATCAGATAGATGATGAAGCAGAGGATGGTGCCTTCCGCCTCCACGATGAAGCCGAGCTTGTTCCAGGTCTCTTCGCTCACGAGGTTCCGCACGTAGGAGTCGCCGAGCCACCGACCGAGTCCGAAGGCGGCGAGGGAGCCGATGGTCAGGCCAAGGGAGGAGTAGATGAGCCCCACCCACTCCCCGAATACGAAGCCGCCCAGGATGCCCGTGACCTCGCCCGGAATGGGTGCGACCACGACCTGCAGGGCCTGGATGACGATGAAGATCACCGGCGCGGCCGCGCCCCACTGCACGAGCTTGTCCTTCATGAACTGATTGTCGTGGAAGAGGCGGTGGAGGAACCGGTAGACGGGCGCGTCCGTCCACACCAGCCACCCGCAGTACGCGCAGACGGCGATGGTGATCGCGGCCACCAGCGCCAAGCGCCAGCGGGCGGTCAGAATCGGCTCTCCGTTGAGGACGGGGGTCTCACGCGACGATCGCGGGATCAGGATCGAAGCGACCGAACCAGCCGTAGCGCGGCCACCAGCGGGGCAAAACAGGCTGGCGGCCGGCCAATCCCGTGAGGGCCACGAACCAGCCCGTGGGCGCGTGCTCGGCTACCCACTGCGCGGCGCGGAGGATGCGGTAGGCGTGGCGGTGGCGTTCCACGAGGGCGCGATAGCGCTCGAGCCCCTCCAGCAGACCGAGGCGGCCGTCGAAGATCTGCTGGACGATCCGGCCGCACTCCACCCCGAAGTACAGCGCGGGGCGGATGCCCTCCGCGGTCAGAGGCAAACACTGCCCGGCGGCGTCGCCCACCGCGAAGAGCCGCCCTGCGATCGGGCGAAGGAGCCGGTGAGGAAAGTACGTGCCGTGGTAGGTGGTGGCCACCGCGCCGCGATCACGCAGGAAGCGCTCGAGGGCGGGCTTGAGCTTGGATAGCCCCACGTAGGAGCCCAGACCGATCAGGCTGCCTTTGCCCACGGGGAAGATCCAGCCCAGCCCCCGCGGGATCAGGCTGCCGTCGAGCCAGAAGGACAGGCCCTCGTCGGAGAGATCCGTCTTGGTCTCGAGCCCGAAGGAGAAGTGGCTCCGTCCCCGTGCGGTGGGCGCACCGTCGTTGACGAGAGCGCCGCGCCATCCCGAGCAGTCCACGATCACCGGCGCGGTGAAGCGGCCCTCGCTCGTCAGCACCGCGTCCTCCTCCACGCCCGTCACCGCGGCGCGGAGGAAGCGGGCCCGCGCCTGTCCGAGCAGGCCCTCGCAGAAGCGCCGGTAGTCGAACGTGCAGAAGGGCACGGCGGAGAGGTCGTACGTCACCGTGCGCTTCGGCGAGCGCACGGACAGCTTGTCGTGGACCTGGAGCACGCTGTCGGCCACGCCGAGCGCCTGGGGTACCCAGAGCGGGGTGCCGCACGCCGATGTCTGCACAGCCCCGACTTCGTTCCGGTCGAGGAGGAGCACTCGCCCGGAAAGGCCGCGAGCCACCGCCAGGCCGGCAAAGCTGGCGCCCACTACGATGGCGTCGTAATCCCGGCCGGGCATGTCACCGGATACTCCACTAGACAGCTAGGGAAGTCAAATGCCACGTGGGCTTCGGGGACGCCACGCCATCTTCCCCTCACGCCGGCGGGCCGCCACGGCCCTCGAGGGCCAGGGTGAGGGTGTTGTGGCAGGCGGGACAATCGAGGGTCCAGGTCGGCGCGAGGCGATTCCCCGCCGCGAAATCCTGCTCGCCCCCGCAGCGGGGGCAGGCACCCCGCACCCGCGAAACCACTTCCGCGTCGCGAGCGTGCCTCAATCCGGCGGCGACCCCGATGACGAGAAACGACGGCACGAGGACGAAGTGAAGCCCCGGAATAAACACGCAGCCGAAGGCGAAGGCCCAGAACACCGCCGCCGCCTTGGCCGCCCGCTTGAACCGTCCGCCGGGAGACGGGCGCGTCACCGTGACCACGGCCGGGCGGGCGGCGGCCCCGAACACGGTGAGCGACGCGGGGACGCTCACGGAACCGTCGCCGGATTCCTCCACGGAGCTCACGCGGCTAGCTCACCTTCCGGCGTCTCGTGCGGGTGGCCTTGCTCGGCTCGAGCGGGCTGTCCGCGAGCAGTCGCTTGGCGACGAAGTACTTCTTCGGCCGTCGCCTGATGTCGCGCACCCGCTCTCGATAGCGCTCGAGCTGACGCTCGAGGGTGGCGAAGGCGCCCTCGAAAGCGAGGCGGCCCGTGGTGGAAGTGTGCTCGACGCGGATGAGCGGGCGATAGGGCACTCTCACGCTGATGGCGCAGCGGATGGCCGGCCCGCCCTTTGGGCCGTCGTCGTCGAAGAAGGTGGCCTTGGCAGAGATCGGGGTGATCCGAAGGGCGGCGAGTGCCGTCTCGAGGCGAGCGGACACGCGGGCGCCCAGCGTCCTGTCCTGGCGGATGCCGTGAATCGCGATGGTCATGGCGAAACCCCCACGGGCCCTGGTTCACGCTAGAATCTGCTCTGCCGTGGCCCTTGATTCAGAGTACCCCACTGAACTCCAGCGGCCTATTGTGCTGACCGACGGCACAGAGCTTCGCCTCCGACCGATCCGGCCCGACGACGCTCCGCGTCTAGACGAGGTGTACCAGCACCTGAGCCAGCACAGCGCCTACCAGCGCTTCTTCACCATCATGAAGCGGCTGCCTCCCGACTGGGCGCGCGTCCATGCGAGCGTGGACTACCGGCGCCGCCTCGCCCTCGTCGTGGAGCGGGGCCCCGCGGAGACGCCCGAACTGGTGGCCGTGGCCCGCTACGAGCCGACCGACGAGGCCGAGGTCGCCGAGGTAGCCTTCGTCGTCGTGGACGGCTATCAGGGGCGCGGTCTCGGCAAGATCCTCCTCCGCCATCTCCTCGAGGCCGCCCGCGCCCGGGGGATCCGCCGCTTCCGCGCCTACGTCCTCGCCGACAACGCCCGCATGCTCGGCCTCCTCGCGCGCTTCACCAATATCGTCGAGCGGCACGTCGACTCGGGGGTGGCCAGCCTGCTTTTCGAGCGGCGGATCGACTTGGACTTACCGCCGCCGTAGGGTGCGCCGGGGGAGGGCAAGGCGTCGCTCCCTCGAGCTCTTCGCGGAGAAGGTGCTGCTGCCCGCCTCGCCTAGACCGCCGACCCAGCGCCGCTCGAGCTCGGCCGCTACTCGGCCGGTCGGTGTGT
>DASYQB010000316.1:0-14265 GCA_036005985.1 Candidatus Methylomirabilota bacterium
GGCATTCCTCGTGTGATCAATCTCGTCTGCGACCGGGCCCTCATGGCCGGCTACAGCAGCCGCGTCCGCGAGATCACTCCCCGTCTGGTGACGAGCGCGGCCCGGAATCTCGAGGGCGGCCGTCACGGGCGCCATCGCTACACGCGTGTCTGGACAGGAGGGCGCAGCCTCCGGCGGGCGGCCCTCGCCGCGGGAGTGTCGATCGCGCTGCTGGGCGCGGGAGCCGCCGCGGGCTACTGGAGACTCTGGCGTGTCGAGGGGCTGCGCGCCGCCGTGGGCAACCCGTCGCTCCAGCCGACGGCGCCCGCGGAGGTCACCGCGCCGGTTCCACCGGTCTTCCCGGCCGCCCTCGCGCCCGCCGTGCCCACGGCGAGCATGCTCGTGGTCTCCAGGCCTATTCCGGCGGCCGAGCCCCCCTCTGCTCTGATCGGCGGCGCTTCTGAAAGCTCGAAGATCGAAAGTGCCACGGGCGAAGGCTTCACGGCCCTCGACGCCCAGCGCCGGCTCCTGATGCAGCTCCTTGCCATCTGGGGCGTGCCCGATGCCTCGTGGGACAAGGGCATGCCGCCGTGGCCGCAGAATGGCGACGGCACCCTCGACATCGCGGGCGTGGCTGCGCGTTACCAGCTCGAGGCGACCTACGTGCCGGCGCTCACGCTCTCCGATCTCCGCTCTATCGGCCTTCCCGCCCTGGTCGAGCTGGCCGATGCACCGGCGGGCCGGCCGCATCTCCTGCGCTGGATCGGCCGGGAGACGGCCACGCTCGTTTCTCCGTCTGGCGAAGAAGCCCGCTTCGCGCTGGACTCGCTCGATCCGGCGTGGACCCGCGCGGCGTGGATCGTGTGGAGGAACGTGGATCAGCTCCCCACCGATCCGCGCTCGGACATGACACAGGCCGTGCTCTCCACCGTCGCGCTCCGCCTCCAGAAGCTCGGCTACCTGAGCGGGCCCATGCCTTCGACGTACGACGCCCGCTTCCAGCAGGCGGTGCGCCGCTTCCAGCGGGGGGTGGGGGGACTCCACGAGGACGGCGTCATCGGGCCCCGGACGGTGATGGCGCTCTCGCGGGTGGCAGGCGGCCGCTCCAGCCCCACCATCGTGGAAAGCGGCGTCCAGTGAGCCGGCTCGCCGATGTCCTCGGGCGAATGGACGAAAAACGGGCTTCTCGGCCCGGCCTGGGGGGTCTCGCGCACCTCGGGGAGAGCGCCCAGCCACGTCAATGGCGTATTGTGGGCACTTTGGTTATTGTGGTGGCCATGGGTGCTCTCGCCCTCACCCTGTGGCTCCGCCCGCTGCCTGTGGCCCGTCCCGCCGTGAAGTCGCCGACCGTGGTGGCCGTATCCGCGCCGGTGAGCACGCCCGTGCCGTCGATCACCTCGTCACGCGAGCGCGCGGCCACGCTGATCCAGAGCGGCCTGACGGCGGCCCGCCGGGGAGAAATCGACGTGGCGGCCGCGGCCTTCCGCGAAGCCTCACAGATCGAGCCGGGCAGCGCGGAAGCGTGGACGAATCTCGGGGTGGTGCTGATCCGCTCCGGAGCCGAGGCGCGTGGGGTCGAAGCTCTCCGACGGGCCCTCCGCGCGATGCCCGACTATCCCGAGGCCCACCGCAACCTCGCCGTCGCCCTCGACCGGCAGGGCCGCACGAGCGAAGCGGCGCGCCACTACCGGGCATTCCTCGCCCGGAGCGCGGCCGATCATCCCGATCGCGCGTCTATCGGGGCCCGACTCACCGAGATAGGCGCGGGACGGGTCGCGGAATGAGCATCTCGCAGGGCCGCTGGGCGTGGCTGCCTCTGGGCCAGATGCTCGTCAACGAAAAGCTCCTGACGGCCGACCAGCTCAACCAGGCCCTCGATCGCCAGCGCAAGACCCGCGAGCGCCTCGGGCAGATCCTCATCGACATGAAGCTCATCGACGAGGACATCCTCCTCAAGTACCTCGGCGCGCAGTTCCGCAAGGAACCCATCACCCGGCAGGATCTCGACGCGCTCGACCCCGACGTGGTCAAGCTCGTGCCGGAGGAGGTCGCCCGCCAGTATGGCGTCATCGCCGCCCAGCGATCGGGCCGGAAGCTGATCGTGGCCACCGCGGACCCGCTGAACGTCATGGCCATGGACGATCTGCGACGCGCCACCGGCCTCGACGTCGACTTCCGCATCGGTCCGGCCAGCGCCATCCAGGATGCCATCGAGAAGACCTACCGCCGCGCGACCACGGGACCGCCCAATGGCGAGGGCCTCGACGACGCGCTCAAGATGGATCTCGGGCTCTCCGTCGGCCCCACCGCTTCCCCGTCCGAGAGCACCGTCGACATCCGGCAGCTCCAGAGCCAGGCCGACGATCCGCCGGTGGTGCGCGTGGTCAACTACGTGCTCGGCCGCGGCGCCCTCGACGGCGCCTCGGACATCCACGTGGAGCCGTACGACGATCGCACGCGCGTCCGCTACCGCATCGACGGCCTCCTCTTCGATCTCCTCGAGATCCCGCGCCAGCTCCATCTCGCCGTGGTCTCCCGGATCAAGATCATCTCGCGCCTCGACATCGCGGAGCGCCGGCTGCCTCAGGACGGAAGCTTCTCCTCCCGCATCCACGGCATGGAGTTCGACTTCCGCGTGTCCACTCTCCCCACCATCTACGGCGAGAAGGTGGTGCTGCGCCTCCTCGAGAAAGCGGCGGTGGTCGAGCGCTACAGCATCGAGAACCTGGGCTTCGAGAAGGAGCAGCTCGAGATCTTCCTGAAGGGCATCCGACGGCCGTGGGGGATGGTGCTCATGACGGGACCCACGGGGAGCGGCAAGTCGACGACCCTCCACACCGCGCTCAAGTTCATCAAATCGCCGCGCAAGAACGTGATCACCGTCGAAGACCCGGTGGAGTACCGGCAGCCCGGCATCCAGCAGGTGCAGGTCAAGGCCGAGATCGGCCTCGACTTCGCGCGCTCCCTGCGGTCCATCCTGCGCCAGGACCCGGACATCATCATGGTGGGCGAGATCCGCGACCACGAGACGGCAGAGATCGCGGTGAAGGCGGCCCTCACCGGGCATCTCGTGCTGTCGACCCTCCACACCAACGACGCCGTGTCCACTCTCGTCCGTCTCATCAACATCGGGGTGGAGCCCTTCCTCGTAGCCTCGGCGGTGAACGTGGCGGCCGCCCAGCGGCTCGTGCGAAAGATCTGCAAGGACTGCAAGGAATCGTATCGGCCCACCCCCGACGAGCTGGCCCTGTTCGCTCCCGATCCGGGGCCGGAGCTCCTGTACCGCGGCCGCGGCTGCCGGAGCTGTCGCAACGTGGGCTACGCGGGGCGCATGGCGCTCTACGAGGTGTTCGCGGTGGACTCCGAGGTGCGCCGCATGCTCATCGACGGCGCCGACGGCGACAAGATTCAGCGCTACGCGGTGGAGTCCAGCATGATCACGCTCCGGCAGAGCGGCTTCCGCCAGGCCGCGCGCGGCCTCACCCCGCTCGAGGAAGTTCTCGCCGTGGCCACGGACGTCGAATAGCCATGCCCGTCTACCAGTACGAAGTGGCCGATCGACGGGGCTCGGTGAGCCGGGGCACCGCCGAGGCCGCCGAGCAGGCCGAGCTGATCACCCGCTTCAGGGAACGGGGACAGATCGTGCTCTCGCTGAGCCCGACCTCTGCCGGCGCGATGGCGAAGGGCGCCGACCTCGGGCCGGTCATGGCCGGATTCCGGGAGTCCTACCGGCGCATGTCGAGCGGGGTCAACCTTGCCACCGTGCTCCTCTTCACCGGACAGCTCGCGGCCATGCTGGGGGGAGGCCTCCACCTCGTCCGCATCCTCACCGCCCTCGCCGCCGAATCGACGCACAAGGTCTTCAGCAAGATCCTGGAGAGGGTGCGCGACGACATCACCGCGGGATCCACCTTCGCCGACTCGCTCGCCCAGCATCCGCACGTGTTCAACCAGCTCTACATCTCCATCGTGCGGGCGGGGGAGGTCTCGGGCTCGCTCCCCCTGGTCCTCGACACCCTCACCACCTATCTGGAGAAGACGGACGCCATCCGCCGCAAGGTCAAGGGCGCCATCGCCTACCCCGCGGTCATTCTCACCGTGGCCATCCTCATCGTGATGTTCATGATCATCAAGATCGTGCCCATCTTCGAGAGCGTCTACACCAAGGCCAACGCCCAGCTGCCGCTGCCTACGCGAGTGCTCATCCTGATCAGCAGCACCATCCGGAGCTATCTGCTCGTGGTGATCCTCGGGGTGCTCCTGCTCGGCGTGCTCTTCTACGCGGTGTCCCAGACGCCGGTCGGCCGCCGCTTCTTCGACACCCTCAAGCTCAGGATGCCCCTCTTCGGATCCCTCATCCGGAAATCCATCATGGCGCGCACCTGCCGCACGCTCTCCGTGCTCCTCAACGCCGGCATCCCCCTCATCGAGGCCATGGAGACCGTCTCGAAGGTCTCGGGCAACTCGGTGATCGAGTCCGCCATGGCCGACGCGACCCAGCGCATGCGGAACGGGGGAACCATCGCGGAGACGCTCCGCGAGACCGGCCACTTTCCCGGGATGATCACCCAGCTCGTAGCCACGGGCGAGGAGAGCGGCACCCTGCCCACCATGCTCGCCCGGGCCGCGACCTACTATGAGCAGCAGGTCGACCAGGCAGTGGCCACCCTGTCGTCGCTCATCGAGCCCGTGATGATCGTGGTGATGGGCGCCATCGCCGGAGCGGTGATCTTCGCCCTGTACCTGCCCATCTTCAGCATCGGGCAGGCGATGAGGGGCGGCCTCCGGTAAGGGGGTGCCGACCGTCATGGCGCCCTCGCGGAACAGCCCACCGTACCGGCTCTCTCTCCGGCTCTACGTCGTGTTCTCCCTGCTCATGGCCGTCTCGGCCGCGCTGAGCGGGCTCTTCCTTCTCTACCTGGCCCGGCCGTTCGTCAGCGTGCTCTCGAGCACGCAGACGCGGGAGCTCACCGTGCTCCTCTTCACCGGCTCCGCGGTGGCGGGGGCCCTCGCCGCGGTGGGAGGCCTCATCGTGGGCCTCAAGTTCGCCGGGCGCATCCAGGGCATCGTCGAGAAGGCCGAGGCGCTCTCCCATCTGGACGGCGCCACCGCCCGGCTGCCCGTGACCACCGTGCGCGACGAGCTGGGCGCCCTCGACGCCGCAGTAGGGCGGCTGACCCTATCCATGGATCGCTTCATCCGTGACAGCGACATCCTCGCCCGGCTGCCCGAGGGCATGCTCCTCGTCGACCCCGCGGGCGCCCTCGTCTCGTTCAACGCCACCGCGGAAACTCTGCTCGATCTTCCCCTCGAGCGCTTTCGCGGCGAGGCCATCCTCTCCGACGCGGGCGCCTTCCCGCTCTCGAGCGGCAATGCGCCGCTCGCCCGCCTCCTCGAGGACGAGGCGACGGGCATCGAGCCGGTGCACGATCGCGAGGTGGGGGTGGTGACGGCCAAGGGCCAATCCCTCCTCTTCGAGATCACCGCCCAGCGGCGGGACTGGGGGCGGGCGTCCACTGCGCAGGTGCTCGTCTTCCGGGACGCTTCGGAGAAGCGGCGCATCCGCGAGGAGATCCGGCGCGCCGATCAGCTCGCCTTCCTCGGCGGCATGGCCGCGCGCATCGCCCACGAGATCCGCACCCCGCTCGCGGCCATCCGCGGGCTCCTCGAGCTTCTTCAGTCCGACCTTCCCGCGGGCGACCAGCGTCGCCAGTACATCGACCGGGTGCTCGTGGGGGTGGACCGTCAGAACCGTCTCGTGGAAAACCTCCTCACCCTCTCTCATCCCGAGCCCGAGGTGTGGCAGGCGGTGGCCTTGCCGGAGGCGCTCGACGAGCTGGTGGGCACGCGTCCGCGCGACGGGCGGCTCATCGTCGAGCGCTGCGATGCCGACGCGGTGCCGCCGGTGTGGGGCGATCCCTTCCGGCTCGCCGAGGTGTTCACGAACCTGATCGACAATGCCCTCGAAGCCGTCCCGGCGGATGGCAAGGTCCGCGTTCGGGTCGAGTCGAACGGAGGCGAGCACGTGCGCGTCGTCGTCGAGAATTCCGGCGCGGGCATTCCCGCGGAGATCCAGGAGCGCATCTTCCATCCCTTTTTCACCACCAAGCCGCGGGGCACGGGGCTCGGGCTCCCCATCGCGAGGCAAATCATCGAGGCTCATCACGGCCGGCTGCACGTCGAAAGCGACGGCGTCTCGGAGACGGTCTTCGTCGTCGAGCTGCCCACCACGGCCCCCGTCCTGGCCGTCGGAGCGCGCCCATGAGCGAACGCATCCTCATCACGGAA
Organism: Candidatus Methylomirabilota bacterium; assembly: GCA_036005985.1. GTDB lineage: Bacteria > Methylomirabilota > Methylomirabilia > Rokubacteriales > CSP1-6 > AR37. The sequence goes on from DASYQB010000316.1 coordinate 6,268, forward strand.
GATGACGAAGATCTCGCTTTCGTTATCCGCGAGGCGCTCACCCGCCAGGGCTACGAGGCGGAGGTCGCCCCCACCGCGGGGACGCTCCTCGAGAAGCTCAAGGCCGGATCGTATGACCTGATCCTCCTCGACGTGCGCCTGCCCGACATGGACGGCCTCGATGCCATCCCGCGCTGTCGCGATCTCGCCCCCGAGACGCCCATCATCGTGATGACGGCGCACGGCACCCGGCAGATCGCCATGAACGCCATCACGCGCGGGGCCTACGACTTCTTCACCAAGCCCCTCAAGATGCCCGAGTTCCAGGTGGTGGTGTCGCGCGCCCTCGACCGCCGTCGCCTCCAGCAGCAGGTCAAGGTGCTGCGGGAAGGGCAGGTGGCAGGCGGCTTCGAGGAGCTCATCGGGAAGAGCGAGAGCCTCAAGCGGGTGACGGACATGGCCAACCGCGCCGCCCCCACCGACCTCACCGTGCTCATCCACGGGGAGAGCGGCACGGGCAAGGAGCTCATGGCCCGCGCCATCCACCGGTTAAGTGTGCGCAAGGAAGGCCCGTTCATTCCCGTCAACTGCGCGGCGATTCCCGAGGGGCTGCTGGAGTCCGAGCTCTTCGGCCACGAGCGTGGCGCCTTCACGGGAGCGATTCGCGCGCGTCCCGGGCGCTTCGAGCTGGCGCGCGAGGGCACGCTCTTCCTCGACGAGATCGGCGACATGCCGGTGGCCATGCAGGCCAAGATCCTCCGCGTGCTGCAGGAGCGCCAGTTCGAGCGGGTGGGGGGCACCCGCCCCATCGGCGCCGACGTGCGCGTGATCGCGGCCACCCACCAGGACCTCGAGGCCCTGGCCGGGGAAGGACGCTTCCGCTCCGATCTCTTCTATCGTCTGCAAGGAGTCCGGCTGGTCATGCCGCCGCTCCGCGAGCGCATCGACGACCTGCCCCTCCTCGTGACCCATCTCCTCGAGCGGGCGGCCCAGCGGCTCTGGCGCCAGCCTGCCACCGTGTCCACGGAAGCATTGCGCTGCCTGTGGACGTACCCGTGGCCCGGCAACATCCGCGAGCTCCAGCACGTGCTCGAGGGAGCCATGGTGCTTTCGGACGGCGTGATCCTCCCCGAGCATCTGCCGCCCGCCGTCCAGCGTGGAGCCAAGACCCCCGCCACGGGCGATCCGGCCACGCCGGTGGTGACGGGCTCTCTCGACGAGGCGCTCGAGGAATGGGAGCGCCGAGCTATTCTCGACGCGCTCCAGAAGGCCCACGGCGTCCAGGCGCGCGCGGCCAAGATACTCGGCATCACCGAGCGCAGCCTCTGGTACCGGGTGAAGAAGCTGAAGATCCAGGTGCGCATGACTGGGGACAATCCCGACCTTCCATGAGCTCGCTCGCGGAGGCGGCGGCCGAGCTCATCGCGCGGGTCACCCGCCTCGAGGGGCCGGTGGTGGCGGTACTCGCCCGGCTCCTCGTGGTTTTCGTGGCGGTGGCCGCGGGCTTTCTCGCCTACGGCGCCCTCGGTCGCGTGATCGAGAAGCTGCTCCGCCGCGCCGAGGGCGCCTCGGACGATCCCGGCCGCGCTCAGCGCGCCTACACCCTCGCCCCCCTCCTGAAGAACGTGGCCCTCTACGCGCTCTCCTTCACCGTGGCCATGGTCATCCTGCAGGAGATGGGCGTGGATATGCGGGCCATCCTCGTCTCCGCCGGCGTGCTCGGCCTGGCCGTGGGCTTCGGCGCGCAGGCCCTCATCAAGGACGTGATCGCGGGATTCTTCATCCTCTTCGAGGGCCTCGTGCGGGTGGGAGACGTCATCGAGGTGGGGAGCCACACGGGCACCGTGGAGACCATCGGCCTTCGCGTCACCACCATGCGCGTGCTCAGCGGCGCCCTGCGCGTGGTGCCCAACGGCGAGCTGACGCACTTCGCGAACTATAATCGCGGATGGGCCCGCGCCATCGTGGACGTGGGCGTGACGTACGATACGGATGTGCGACGGGCCCTCGATACCCTGGAGCGGGTGGGACGCGAGTGGACGGCGGAGACCAGCCTCGCCCTCGAGCCTCCCCGGGCCCAGGGCATCATTCGCTTCAGCGAGTCGGCGGTGGTGCTCCGGCTCGTGGTGAAGGTGGCGCCGGCCGCCCGCGACGACGCCGAGATCGAGCTGCGCCGGCGCATCAAGGAGGCCTTCGATCGGGAGGGGCTGGAGCTGGCCGGGCCGCATCGGGCCATTTACCTCAAACCACAGGCGGTGCAGCCATGAGTGTCGTGAGCAAGGCCGTGTTTCCCGCGGCGGGGCTGGGTACGCGCTTCCTGCCCGCGACCAAGGCGCAGCCCAAGGAGATGTTGCCCCTCGTCGACAAGCCCACCATCCAGTACGTGGTGGAAGAAGCGGTGGCCTCGGGGCTCGAGGAGATCATCCTCGTGACCGGCCGGAACAAGCGCGCCATCGAGGACCACTTCGACGCCGCCTTCGAGCTCGAATACTACCTGCAGGATCGCGGCAAGACGGATGAGCTCGCCCAGATCCGGACCATCTCCGAGCTCGCCACCGTGTCGTATGTCCGGCAGAAGGAGCCCCTCGGGCTCGGCCACGCCATTCTCTGCGCGCGATCGCTGGTAGGCGACGAGCCCTTCGGGGTCTTCCTGGGCGACGACATCATCGTCTCGCGCGTGCCCTGCATGCGGCAGCTCCTCGACGTCTTCGAGCGCCACGGCGGCCCCGTGCTCGCGGTCATGCGCATTCCCAAGGAAGAGATCGGCCGCTACGGTGTCATCAGGCCGCGCGGCCTCGGAGGCAATGTCTTCGAAGTGCTGGATCTCGTCGAGAAGCCCGATCCCAAGGACGCACCGTCCGACCTCGCCATCATCGGCCGCTACGTCCTCACTCCGGACCTCTTTCCCATCCTCGCCGAGACGCCTGCTGACTCCCGCGGCGAGATCCAGCTCACCAACGGGCTCCGCACCCTTCGCGGCCGCCGCCCCATCTACGCCGTCGAGTTCGAGGGGCGCCGGCACGACACGGGAGAGAAACTCGGCTTCCTCAAGGCCACGGTGGAGTTCGCGCTGGCGCGGCCGGATCTCGCCGACGCCTTCCGCGGGTACCTGAAAAGTCTCGATCTCTAGGCAGAACGTCTTGTGGGGCGGTAACTTGCGCTTCACTGCGGCCGCTCCCTCGATTGACTTCCCCTAGTGATTCTGGGACAATCCGCCCACTTGAGGGCCGCTCGACACGGCTCTCCACGAGCATGGCGAATCAGCCAAAGCGCTTCTTCCATACGGCATCCGAACCCGAGATCAAGGCGGGTCAGGTGTCGGATGTCTACTTCCAGCGAACCATCCAGATCCTGAAGGCCAAGGGCCTTACCAAGCGCGTCAAGGCGGAGATCCGGCTCAAGAGCTTCCCCCAGGCCGACTGGAGCTTCGGAATTCTCGCGGGCATCGAGGAAGCGGCGGGACTCCTCGAAGGATTGCCCGTCGACGTCTGGGCCATGGACGAGGGCACGGTCTTCGGCCCCCACGAGCCGGTGCTCGTCATCGAGGGTACCTACGTCGAGTGGGCGGAGTACGAGACGGCGCTCCTGGGCTTTCTCTGCCAGGCCTCCGGCATCGCCACCAAGGCCGCCCGGTGCAAGCGGGCGGCGGGGGAGCGCGCGGTCATCTCCTTCGGGGCGAGACGGATGCATCCTGCCCTCGCCCCCATGATCGAGCGCAACGCCTTCGTGGGCGGCTGCGACGGTGTGGCGGTGACCAAGGCTGCCGAGCTCATCGACGCCGATCCCACGGGCACCATTCCCCATGCCCTGGTGTTGATGTTCGGCGACACGGTGGCGGCGCTCCAGGCCTTCCACGAGGTGATCGACCCCAAGGTCCGTCGCGTCGCCCTCATCGACACGCTCCAGGACGAGAAGTTCGAAGCGATCCGCGTGGCCCAGGCCCTCGGCAAGGACCTCTACGCGGTGCGGCTCGACACGCCGTCGTCGCGGCGCGGCGACTTCTTCCGCATCCTGGAGGAGGTGCGGTGGGAGCTCGATATCCGCGGCTTCGAGCACGTCAAGATCTTCGCCTCCGGTGGTATCGACGAGTACGAGATCCTCAAGCTCAACCCGCTGGTGGACGGCTACGGGGTGGGCACCTCCATCGCCAACGCCCCCGTGCTTTCTTTCGCCCTCGACATCATGGAGATCGAAGGTCAGCCGATGGCCAAGCGCGGCAAGCGGTCCGGTGCGAAGCAGGTATGGAGGCTCCCCGGCGCCTCCGGTAACATCGTGCTCGCGGCGGGAAAGCCGGCGCCCGTGGACGCCGCGGGCCGTCCCGCGGAGGCGCTGCTGAAGCCACTCATCAAAGGCGGCAAGATCATTCGCGACCTCCCGCCGCCGCGGACGCTGCGTGACTACGTCATCGAGCAGATGGCGCGCATCGAGCTGGCCCCCGCACGCGAGCGCGGGCTCCGCGGCGACTATTAGGTCATGGGATGGGCGTGCTCGACGAGATCGTCGCGAACAAGCGGGAAGAACTCCAGCGGCTCCGCGAGGACACGCCACAGGCGCAGCTAGAGACGGCTTGCCGCGCCCTCGCCCCCGCGCTTCCTTTCGAATCCGCCCTGCGGCCCTCGGGGCCGGGCGGCGTCCGGCTCATCGCCGAGGTCAAGAAGGCCTCTCCCTCCCGGGGCACCCTCAACGCCGCCCTCGATCCCGTGGCCCAGGCCCGTCTCTATGCCCGATCCGGCGCGGCGGCCATCTCCGTGCTCACCGACCAGAAATACTTTCGCGGGGTGCTCGAGGATCTGATCGCCGTGCGCGCGGCCGTGGACGTCCCTCTCCTCCGCAAGGAGTTCATCCTCGAGGAGTATCAGCTCTGGGAATCGCGGGCGGCCGGCGCCGATGCCGTGCTCCTCATCGTGGCCGCGCTCCCCGGCGGAGAGCTCCGCGATCTGCACGACGCCGCGAAGGGCATCGGGCTGGCCACCCTCGTGGAGGTTCATACGGAGGCCGACCTGGAGCGGGCGGTGGACCTGGGCGCGCCGGTCATCGGGGTCAACAACCGGAATCTCCAGACGCTCGAGACGAGCCTCGAGCCCTCTCTCGCCCTCCTCCCGCGTATTCCTCGCGGCCATACCGCGGTGAGCGAGAGCGGTATCTTCACCCGGGCCGACGTCGAGGCGGTGGTCCTCGCCGGGGCCCGCGCCGTTCTCGTCGGCGAAGGCCTGGTGCGGGCCCCCGACGTGCCCGCCAAGGTCCGGGAGCTGGCGCTGCTCACGTGATCAGGGTCAAGATCTGCGGCATCACGAGCATTGGGGACGCGCGCGGCGCCGTCGAGGCGGGCGCGGACGCTCTCGGCTTCATCTTCGTCGAGAAGACGCCCCGCTATGTGGAGCCTCGGGCCGCCGCCGCCATCATCGCCCAGCTTCCGCCCTTCGTGACCGCGGTCGGCATCTTCTGGGATCACGCGCCCGCCCATGTGAAGGCGGTGGCCGCGGAGGCCCGGCTCGGCGCGCTCCAGTTCCACGGCGAAGAAAAGCCCGAAGACCTCGCCGCCTACGATTTGCCCGTGATCAAGACCATCAAGCTGCCCCCGGCCTCGACCATCGAAGGCCTCCCGGAGTACCGGGTGAGCGAAGGATTCCAGGTGATGTCCTTCAGCAAGGTCGCCGCCGCCGTGCTCCTCGACACGGCGGCGCGGTGGAGCGAGGGCGAGGCCCGCGAGCCTCTCGAATGGCGCCACGCCGCCCGCATCGTGGCCACGCACGGAAGCCGGCCGCGGCCGAAGGTGATTCTCTCCGGCGGGCTCACCCCGGAGAACGTGGCCCAGGCCATCGCCATCGTGAAGCCCTACGGAGTGGACGTGAACTCCGGGGTCGAGGCGCGGCCCGGCATCAAGGATCCCGACAAGGTTCGGCGCTTCCTCGCCGCGGCGAGGTCCGTCTCCGCATGACGTCCCGGAATCCCGCGCCCGGGAGCCTGCCCGACGCGTCCGGGCACTTCGGCCGGTTCGGCGGACGCTATGTCCCCGAGACGCTCATGGAGCCGCTCGTCGAGCTGGAGCAGGCGTACCGGAAGGCGATGAAGGACGCGCGCTTCCGGAGCCGCCTGCGCGAGCTCCTCACCACCTATGCGGGCCGACCGACGCCGCTCTACTTCGCGGAGCGGCTGACCAATCACTGCGGCGGCGCCCGGATCTATCTCAAGCGCGAAGACCTCTGTCACACCGGCGCGCACAAGATCAACAACGTGCTCGGCCAGGCTCTCCTCGCCCAGCGCATGGGCAAGCGCCGGACCATCGCGGAGACGGGGGCGGGCCAGCACGGCGTGGCCTCCGCCACTGCGGCCGCCCTCCTCGGCCTCGAATGCCAAGTCTACATGGGGAGCGTGGACATCGCGCGACAGGCCCTCAACGTGTTCCGCATGAGGCTCCTTGGCGCTACCGTCGTCCCGGTGGAGAGCGGCTCCAAGACGCTGAAGGACGCCGTCAACGAGGCCCTGCGCGACTGGGTCACCAACGTGCGCACCACCTACTACGTTCTGGGCTCCGCCCTGGGCCCGCATCCCTATCCCGTGATGGTCCGCGATTTCCACCGCGTCATCGGCGACGAGGCACGGGCGCAGATACGGAAGCTCGCGGGCAAGCTCCCCGACGTCATCGTGGCCTGCGTGGGCGGCGGATCCAACGCCATCGGTCTCTTCTGGCCCTTCATCAAGGATCGCCGCGTGCGCATCGTGGGCGTGGAGCCGGGAGGACACGGTGTTTCCACGGGGCGCCACGGCGCGTCCCTCGGCACGGGAGCGATCGGCGTGCTTCACGGCAGCATGAGCTACGTGCTCCAGAACGACGACGGCCAGATCGCCGAGGCGCACTCCATCTCCGCGGGGCTCGACTATCCGGGCGTCGGTCCCGAGCATGCGTACTACAAGGAGCGGGGACGGTTCGAGTACGAGTCGGCGACGGACGCGGAAGCGCTCGCCGCCTTCCAGACCCTGACCAGGCTCGAAGGCATCATGCCCGCCCTCGAGTCCGCCCATGCGGTGGCGTGGGTGCTGCGCAACGCTCCGGCCATGCCGAAGAGCAAGAGCATCGTGGTGGGCCTGTCCGGGCGGGGCGACAAGGACGTGCACACTGTCGAGGCCGCCCTCGCCTCCGGAAATGGCCATGGCAGCCCCGCGGTCTCCGTCACGGCGGGAGGCCGGCGTTGACGACGCCCGGACGCCTCGCCGCCACCTTCACCGCGCTCCGGCAGAGAGGCGAGCGGGCCCTCGTCCCGTACTTCACCGCGGGCGATCCCTCGCTCGCGGATACGGGCCGGCTCGTTCTCGAGGCGGCGCGGCGCGGCGCCGACATCGTCGAGCTGGGTGTTCCGTTCTCGGATCCGCTCGCCGACGGCCCGGTGATCCAGCGCGCGACTCAGCGGGCCTTCGCCGCCGGCGTGACGCTGCCCCGCGTGCTCGAGCTCGCGCGCGAGCTGCGCGCCGAGAGCACGGTGCCCCTGGTCTTCCTCACGTACTACAACCCGCTGCTCGCCTTCGGGCTCAAGGCCTTCTGCCTCACCGCGGTGGAGTGCGGGGTGGACGGGGTCATCGTGGCGGACCTTCCGCCCGAGGAGTCCGCTCCCTTGCGCTCGCTCGCCGAGCCGGCGGGGCTCGACCTGATTCATCTGGTGGCCCCGACCTCTACCCCCGATCGCATGCGCAAGATCGCACGGGCGAGCAGCGGCTTCCTGTACATGGTGTCGCTCACCGGGGTGACCGGTGTCCGCTCTGAGCTGCCCGCGGAGCTGGCGCTGCACCTGCGCACCCTTCGCGGGATCACCACCAAGCCCATCTGCGTCGGCTTCGGCATCAGCACGCCCGCCCAGGCCGAAGCGGTGGGCCAGGCCGCCGACGGCGTCATCGTGGGGTCGGCCATCGTCCAGCTCATCGAGAAGCACGTCGGCTCGTCTGAGCTCGTGACCAGGGTGGGTGACTTCATCGCCTCGCTCAAGGCGCCCCTCCGGCTCGCCCGCTCGGCGACGGTGGCCTAGG
>DASYQB010000317.1:0-7085 GCA_036005985.1 Candidatus Methylomirabilota bacterium
AAGGCGCCCAAGACGAAGGCCAAGTCGGCCAAAGCCAAGACCAAGACGGCCAAGGGTAAAGCCAAGGCCAGAACAGTCAGGCCCAAGGCGAAGACCGCGCAACGCAGGACGAAGGCGCCTAAACGCAAGAAGAGATAGGGAACGCCATGGCCAATGCCGCTGCCAAGAAGCCCGGACCGGTAGAGAAGAAGCTCGTGAGCGTCGCCGACACGGTGATCACGGCGGCCGAGCGGAGCAAGGATCCCACCCTGGCCATTCCCGTGCGGAGCCTCGCCAACATCAACTTCAACGAGAAGCGCGGCATCATCGAGATGGGCCGGCGGAAGCAGGCGCGCACCTTCTTCAACGTGGCCATGGCGAAGAAGTTCATGCAGACGGTGCTGGTGGCCGACGCCCTGAGCGAGCTGCAGCGGGCCGGCCTCACCACCTCGCTCCGCGAGATCTACTACCGCACCAAGCACACCATGAAGGGCTCGCACGAGAACACCTTCGACAACCAGAACGAATCCGATCCGCTCATCGAGGATCTGGAAGTCACCCTGGCCGCCCTGCGCGAGGAGCTCCACGTGCGCGCGGAGAACGCGGGGAGCATCGTGGGGCCCGTGGTGTTCGGCGACGACGGCGACCGGGTGGACTGCGCCCGCCTGGGCAAGGGCGGCTACTCGGTGCCTTCCATCGTGGAGCCCGAATACATCGAGATCCGGCGCTGCACGGCCGACTTCGTCCTCCTCGTCGAGAAGGGCACCCAGTGGAACCGCCTCTCCGAGGACAAGTTCTGGCGCCGCTACAACTGCGTCCTCCTCACCGGCAACGGCCAGCCGCCTCGAGGCGTGCGCCGTCTCGCCCGTCGCCTGCATGAAGAGTACAAGCTGCCCGTGTACGTCCTCGTCGACAACGACCCGTGGGGCTACTACATCTACTCGGTGGTCAAGCAGGGCTCGATCAACCTCGCCTTCGAGAGCGAGCGCATGGCCATCCCCAAGGCCAAGTTCATCGGGCTGTCCAGCGCCGATCCCGACCGCTACGGCCTTCCGCGCAACGTGGGCATCAAGCTCAACGACAAGGACATCGGCCGGGCCAAGGAGCTCGCGAAGTATCGCTGGTTCCAGAAGAAGGAATGGCAGGAAGAGATCAAGCGGATGCTCGGGAGCGGTCTCAAGTACGAGCTCGACGCCCTCGCCAATAAGGACTTCCAGTACCTGACCAAGACCTACCTGCCGAGGAAGCTCAAAGAACAGGACTGGCTGGACTAGCCCTCGGGCGAGTCCGTCATCCGCCGCGGATCACCGGCCCGCACGCCAGACGAGCGCCGCTGTTCCCTTCCGGATTGGTGCGCAGATCATCCGGGCCTTCATGAACGACCAGAGTGGTCCCATTGCCATCGAGGAGGGAAGCCGGCCCTTCCTTGAGATTCACCCGCGAATTGGTCACCTCGAGATGCCCCTGGCCCGTCTCGTCCACGGTGATGTTGGGCAGATCGCCTGCGTGAGGACCCTTCGGATTCGCCGAGCCGTGCTCGGCCTTGGTCGGATTGAAATGCGGCCCCACGGTGTCGAAGGTGGGCGGCTCGCATCGCCCGCCCGCGTGGATGTGAACGGCCTTGATGCCCGGCGGCAGGCCTTTGACGTCGAGGAGGATGCGGACACCATCGTCCTGCTGTAGGAACACCGCGCTTCCCACGATGCGTCCGGTGGCATCCTTCAGGTTCACGCCGGCCGAGGGAGGCGGCGAGGTCACTCCGGGAATATAGGGCAGGCTGCACGAGGTGCTGGCGAGGGCGAGGACGATGATCCACGCCGCCGAGGCCCTCCCGGACACTCAGGCGCGCTCCATGACGACGATCGGGACATCGCGCGGAAACTCCTGAGGCCAGCCGGGCGGCCGGCCGCGGGGAGCGGGTGACAACGCGATCATGGGCTCACCTCCGGGCGCCAGTCTGCCACGCGGCCTCTCCGTGACCAAGCCCCGAGCGAGAACTAGCCCCTTGACCGTGCCTTTGGCGGTGTTGTACCAAGCAGGCACCGAGCACGAGGAACCGAACCGCCCGTGGTCCCAGGGCCAACCAGAGGAGAGCGCAATGACGCACAGACTCCTTCGACTGTTCACTCTGTTCGTGATACTCGGTCTCGCCGCGGCAGGCACGGCCGCCGCCCAGGAGTGCAGTGGCACCATCACCGCCGACGAGGCGATGAAGGCGGAGCTGGCGCGCTACGCCGCCCAGACCACCAACGACTTCGCGGCCATGGACAAGCTGTTCGGAAACGATCTCACGTACAACCATTCCTCGGCGGCGAGCGACGACAAGGCCAAGTACATCGACGCCATGCGCTCCGGCCGCACGAAGTACCGCAAGATGACCCCGAACAGTGACGTGAAGACGCGCACGTATGGATGCATCGGCATCATCACGGGCACCGCCGTGTACGAGGTGACGTCGGGTGGTCAGGATCGCACGGTACCCCTGCGCTTCACGGCCATCTGGGCGAAGCGGCCCTCCGGAGTCGAGTTCGTATCGTGGCAGTCCACGGGCATTCCGAACCAGTAACCGCGCGGAAGCTTCACGTCGCCCTCGGCTCGTCAGAAGGGACCGGCTAGACGAGTCGAGGGCGATCGCCTTCCACGATGATTCGCCAGAGCACGCGGCTCTGGCTGCGGTCGTAATCACCATGGGCCCGATGCATGGTGGCCCGGTCGTCGATGACGAGCACGTCGCCCTTACGCCAGGCGTGGTGGTAGACGATATCCGGCCGGATCATCCGGTCGAGCAGCGCGCGCATGTAGGCGCGGCTCGCCTCGGGTGTCATGCCGCTGATGTGGGCGGCCTTGGAGATGTGGAAGTACACCGCCCTCGATCCGTGGACGGGGTGGGCGCGCACCATCGGATGCTCGACGGGCCGGCCGTACTTCTCCTGATCCTCCGGGCGCGTGTCCACGTGCCCGTCCAGCCCGTTGAAGGTGGTCAGCGACTCGAGACGCCGGCGTTCCTCTTCGGGTAGCGCGAGATAGGCCGCGCGCATGCTCGCCACGCTCGTCCCGCCGCCCTCCGACGGAATCTCGACGCCGTACAGAATGGTCGCGGCGGGGGGACGCTCGCGATTCGTGTGGTCGGTGTGCCACATCTCGGCGGGCTGCTGGCCGTTGCGATGCCAGATCAGCCCGATGAGAGGGAAATCCGGCATGTTGTGCTGGGAATAGTGCTGTTCCATCGGGGGCCCGAAGGCGGATGCCGCCGCGAGGTACTGGGCCGGGGTGAGGGACTGGCCGCGGAACACGAGAGCCAGATGATCGGCGAGGGCGCGGGAGAGTTCAGCTCTGGTCGGCTCGTCGATTGGCGCGGCAAGGTCGACGCCGGCCACCTCGGCGCCCAGCGCGGGATGCAGAGGGGTGATCCGCAGACTTGCCATGGCGGTCCTCCAAGCGAAGTCACATCGGCCCAGTGTGGCCCCGAAGGTACCCCAGATCGCGAGCGGGGGGTAGCGGCCAGGTCGTGTCTCGCAGAGTGGTTGACAGCATGTGCTACATGTAGCACATTGAGGACATGCGCACCGCTGGTGTCCGCGAAGCCCGCCAGAACCTCTCCGCCCTCCTCGACGAGGTTCGGAAAGGCCGCGAGGTCATGATCACGGAGCGGGGGCGGCCGGTGGCCAAGCTGGTGCCGCCGGATCGTCCGCGCGGGCGGGGCGTTCCCGACCTCGCCGCGTTCCGCCGAAAGATGCCCGTGCTCGACCCGCCCCTGTCTGCCACCGTCGTCGAGGACCGCGCGGATCGCCTCTAGAAGGCGCGGCCCGTCAGAGCTTCGCGAGCGGCGCGCCGCCTTCCGAGCGACTTTGCCCGGGCCCATCTATTGCGACACGAGCGCCCTGCTCAAGCTCTACCTCGCTGAGCAGGAAAGCGACGAGTTCAACGAGATCGTGGAGGGACGGGACGACGTGATCGTCTCCGATCTGGCCGTAACCGAGATCATCTCTGCCACGGCTCGCCGGCTGCGGCAGGGGGCGCTCGCCCGGGAGGCGGCGCGCCGCCTTCAGCAGGCCATCATCGGCCGTCTCGATCAAGGCGGTTACCAGCGTGTCGAGCTGACGCGCGAGGTCCATCGCCGGGCTGAGCATTTCCTGATGAGCCTGACCGAGACTCCTCTGCGCGCGGCCGATGCGCTGCATCTGGCTCTCGCGACGTCGGCCCGCGCGGGCTCGCTGGCATCATTCGATTCGCGGCTCGCGACCGCCGGTCGCGCGGTCGGTCTCGCCGTCTATCCGGGCTGAGAGCAGCCCTGGGGCTTGAAGATGCGCTCGGCCGAGGCGGGGAACTTGAGGAGCTTCTCCGCAGGCCGGCGTGAGCGTGGCACGAACTTGCCGCCGCAGTTGGGGCATCGCCCGCCCAGGGCGCTGTCGGCGCACAAGCGACCGAACGTGCATTCGAAGGAGCACACGACGGCCTCGGTCGAGTCGGGCGGCAGATCGCGATCACAGCATTCGCAGCTCGGGCGCAGCTGGAGCATCGGTCGTTCTCCTTGGGAGGCTACCCGGAGCCGAGAGCGCTCGGGCGGCATGGTGAGCCTCGCCGTGTGCGTGCAGTCGTTGAGCCCGCATCCGCCGACCAGTCGCCCGTCGAGCCACGCGCCGAACAGGGCCTCACCCGGCTTGTCGAACCGATTCGTGCCGGTCTCCCACTCGTGGTGCAGTCGCTCCACGATCAGGTGCATTGAGACCAGTTTCGCAGTGGCGGCCCGGATCGCGCAAGGTCGTGTAGAGTCGAGCCCGCATGTCCGATCCATTGTTACCTCCGGGGCCGCACGGGTGGCTCGGTGCGTTCCGGCATCGGGACTTCCGGCTCTTCTGGAGCGGACAGCTCGTGTCCCTCATCGGCACGTGGATGCAGAGCGTGGGGCAGTCGTGGCTTGTACTGGAGCTGACAGGATCGGCGTTCCAGCTCGGGCTCGTGAACACTCTGCAGTTCGCGCCCATCCTGCTCCTCTCCCCGGTGGGGGGCGCCCTCAGCGACCGCCTCGGCAAGCGCCGCATCCTCCTCGTGACCCAGGCTGCCATGATGGTGCAGGCCCTGGTGCTCGCCCTGCTCGTCCGGAGCGGCAACGTCCGGTACTGGCACGTGGCCGTGCTCGCCGTGATCTACGGCGTAGGTCGCGCCGTCGACATCCCGGCCCGCCAGTCCTTTCTCACCGATCTGGTGGGCAGGGCCGACCTGCCTAATGCGGTAGCCCTCAACTCGGTGGTGTTCAACGGCGCGCGCATCGTCGGGCCGGGAGCGGCCGGGCTGCTGATCGCGCGCGTCGACGTGGCCGCCGCCTTCTTCCTGAACGCGGCCAGCTTCGTGGCCGTCCTCGCCGCCCTCGCCGCCATCCGCACCGAGGGCCATCCTGATCCCGCGGGACGGCTCGGCATCCGTCAGGGCCTGGTGGGCGCGGTCAAATACGCGCTGGAAACGCCGCCGGTGGGCTTCACGCTCGCCTTGCTCGTGGTGGTGAGCCTGCTCACTCTCAACTTCAACGTGGTGGTGCCCCTGATCGCGCGCGACGTCCTGCACGAGGGCGCCCAGGGATTCGGTCTCCTCATGTCGGCGCTGGGAGCGGGGGCCATCGTGGGTGCGGGCGGCCTCGCCCTGCTGCGGCGCGATCGTCCGCCACTGTCGCTGCTCGCCGGCTCGGCCGCCGTGCTCTCCGCCGGCGTCGCCCTGCTCGCGCTCGTGAGCCAGTTCGCCCTCGCCGTCGCCCTGCTCGCCGTGCTCGGATGCCTGCAGATCTACTTCTCCACGAGCTGCAACACCACGCTTCAGCTCATCACGCCCCACGAGCTGCGCGGCCGCGTGATGGGGCTGTACGCGCTCGCCTTCGCAGGCATGACCCCCTTCGGCTCGCTCCTCGTGGGCACCGTGGCCGAGCACCTCGGCGTGCGCACCGCCTGTGCGCTCGGCGGCACCACGGGACTACTGGCCGTGGGCGTGCTCGCCTTCGTGGGGCTTCGGCGCCCCCGGTAAGCCGCTCACTGGGCCACGGCCATGCTCCGGCGGCGGACCACGCCCGGATACCAGTTGCTGAACCACACCGCTCCCACGAAGGCCGCGATCGACGCGACGATGTCGATCCAGAGCGGCACCGCGGGCAGCCACTCGGCCGCGGCGTCGGCGGCCACGAGCACCGCGAACGCTCCCGCCCAGATACTGCTGATGATGACGTTGGTGGTGAAGAACACCGGCATCGCCCAGATGGGCTCGGGCACCCGCTCGCGCGCGTACTGGAGGGTGAAAGGCTGGCCGATGGCCAGCGAGACGAGCACGATGGCGAGGAGGCCGGCGTCGACAGCGAGGCGAACCGTGGCCACCGACCAGGTCGGAGCGCCGAGCCACGTGTACGCGCAGAGCAGCCCGAAGAGGACGAGGCTCCCCACCTCGAGGATCTTCACCGTCTCCCCGCGCCGGCGCATGAAGGCACAGAGGAGCATGGAAGCGGCGAGGGCGCCGATCAGCCCGGCCATGGGCGAGCGGAGCCGCATCAGCACGAAGAAGACGGCGAACGGCGAAAGACTCAGCAGGATGCTCATGACGAGCGCCTCCGTCGGCGAGGGAGGCGGCGCTCCGTCGCGGGGGCGCCCACGCGGGCTCCCGCGGCGAGGAGACGCATCGCTTCCCGGTGAATGGTTCGGACGTCCGGCTTGCCGGAGAGCTTGCCGGCGAGGTGCAGCACGATCAGGCCATGCATGGCTGCCCAGAACACGTAGCCGAGCAGCTTCGGATCCCCCGTGAAGATCCCCGCCTCCACCAGCTTCTCGAGCGAAGCGCTCATGAGATGCCGCGCGTGGGCCGTGGCGCGGACCAGCGCCGGATAGCGGTCGGGATGAGGCTGGGAGAGATCGAACATCAGGCGATAGGCTTCGGGCTCGCTCAGCGCGAAGCGGAGGTAGGCCTCGCCCACCGCCCGGCCCTGCGCGCCCAGATCGCCGCGCGCCTTCTCGCCCGCGCGCTCCAGGGCCGCCGCGAAGCGCTCGAAGGCGGCGGTGCGCACCGCGGCGAGGATCTCGTCCTTGTTGCGGAAGTACCGGTAGGGGGTCATGGGGCTGCAGCCCAGCGCATCC
>DASYQB010000318.1:0-3198 GCA_036005985.1 Candidatus Methylomirabilota bacterium
GCCAGAGGTTGTACTCGACGGGATGCACGGTGAATCCCTTCACGTTCGCGCGCGTGACCACGATCTCCTTGGTGTTGTACACGGGGATCCACACCATCTCCTTGGCCAGGAGGTCCTGCGTCTCGCCGTAGAGCTTCTCGCGCTCCGTCTGGTTCATGCTCCGGCGCGCCTGCTCGACCAGCGTGTCCACCCTGGGGTTGGCGTAGCGCGACGTGTTCCAGCCCGTGGGCGGCACCTGCTTCGAATGAAAGAGCGCATAGAGCGAGTAGTCTGCATCCGCGTTGGAGGTGACCCACCCCAGGGTGAACATCTGGTGATTGAAGGAGGCGGAGCGGAACTGGGTGAAGACGGTGGCCCACTCGAGGAACTGGACCTTGGTCTCCACCCCCACGTCCTTGAACATGGCCTGGATCGCCTCGGTGATCTCGCCGTCCTTGGGATAGCGCCCGCGCGCGGCCAGCCAGGATAGGGAGAGGCGCTGCCCGCCCTTCTGCAAGACACCGTCGGGGCCGGGTGTCCAGCCCGCCTGGGCGAGGAGGGCCTTGGCCTTCGCGCGATCGAACGGATAGAGGCGGTCGAGCTGCATGTCCTTGAAGCCGAAGACGCTGGGGGCAAGCACCCCGCGCGCGGGCACCGCCGAGCCTTCGAGGATGTTGTCGAGAATGGCCTTGCGGTCCACGGCGTGCAGGAGGGCCGTGCGCACCCGGACGTCGTCCAGCGGCGCCATGGCCGCGTTCATGCCCGCGAAGACCACGCGGCCGCCCACCACCTCGTGGATCACGTACTTGGGATCGCGGCTCAGCGCGGGGAGCTGGGCGGGCGCGGGCAAGAGCACCATGTCCGCGTCGCCCGTCTGGAGCGCGATCATGCGCGCGCCTTCCTCGGGGACTACCTTGAAGATCACGCGGTCGAGGGGAGCCTTGTCGCCCCAGTAGTCGGGATTCCGCTCGAGGATGACGTGGGTGTTCGTCTTCCACTCCACGAACTTGAAGGGGCCGGTGCCCACGGGGGCGCGGCTGAAGCCCTCCCCCATCTTCTGCACCGCGGTGGGCGACACGATGCCCGTGCAATACATGGCGATGGTGCGGAGGATCGGACCGTATGGCTCGCGCGTGGTCACGTCCACGGTGAGATCGTCGACCACTTCCGCCCCGCTCAGAGAGCCGGCGAGGCTGGCCCAGCGCGCGGGCGGGGTGCCTCGCAACGCGCGATCGAAGGTGAACTTCACCGCCGCCGCGTTGAAGGGCGTCCCATCGTGGAACTTGACGCCCGGCCGGAGCTTGAAGCGCACCTTGGTGGGCGACAGCACCTCGTAGCCCGTGGCGAGGGCGGGCCGGATCTGCATCTTGTCGTCCATGGTGAGGAGCGACTCGAGCATGTTGAAGTACACCCAGGCTCCGGGCGCCGTCGTCTCGAGCTGCGGGTCGAGGGAGACGGGATCGGTGGGGCGCACGATGGTGAGCGTGCCTCCGCGCTTCTGGGCCTCCGCCGGCCCCACCGAGGCGAGGACGATCGTTGCCGCCAGGGCAGCCGCGAGCACGGAGGGGAGCGCGGGGGGAACTCGTGTCTTGGCTCGCGTCATGGGGCGGATCTCCTTTGTCGTCAGGACTTCGTCAGCGCCACGAGCGGTTCGAAGTTCTTCCAGTCCATCCCACGGCGCCCCTCTTCGAGGTCTCCGATGATTCCGGCGAGGCCACGCGTGAGGGGCATGGCCACCCCCAGCGACTCGCCCTTGCGCGCGAGCACGCCGAGCTGGCCGTCGACTTCCGTCTTGCGCTTGCGCACGGCGAGATCACGCCAGATGCCGGTCTTCGTCTTGGTGTGGGCACGGTAGTGGACGGCGATGGCGCTCATGGCGCGGTGACGCGCCGCCGCATCTCCTCCGAGAGCCGCCCGGTACCATGCCGGATCGAACTCGTCGAAGGGCTCGACCCGCACCCCCGCCTTGTCGGCCACGGCCAGCCCCTCCCCCACGAGGCCGACAAGGACGCGCTGGACGTCATCGCTCCCCTCCACCACCTCGTAGACGTGGGCGTCGACGATGGCCGTGCCGAAGAGGAGCGCCCCGTAGATGAGCTTCCCCCACTTGTAGCCCCAGATATTGTCGGTGACGGGAGTCTCCACGAAGGCGCTGAGGAGGTCGGCCAGCTCGCTCACCCGCGCGGTAAGACGGCCGTCGAGCTCGCCCAGGACGAAGGCCCCGCGGCCGCCGTGCAGGATGCGGCCCGGCCCGATCCAGTCCGCCGCCCAGTTGACGAGGCAGCCCACCGTCCGCTCCGCGCCGATGGCCTGCGCGATCAGCTCCTCGCTCAGCCCATTCTGGAGCGACACGATGATGCCGGCGGGGGCGAGCCGTGGGGTGATCTGCTCGAGTGCCTCCGCGGTGTGATGACTCTTGACGGCGAGGAGGACGAGGGGCAGGTCGCGGCCGAGATCGGCCGGCGCTACCGCCCGCACGCGCGTGATCGTGGCCTGCCCGTCACGCTCGATGGTGAGCCCGTGGGCGTTGATGGCCTCGACGTGCGGCAGATAGCTGTCCACGAGAAGCACGTCGTGTCCGGCGCGCGCGAGGGCGGCGCCGGTGGTGCCCCCGATCGCCCCCGCGCCGTAGACGGTGACCTTCATGGCGCCCCTCAAGTATCACAGGCCCCGAGGGCGGTCAACGCCAGAGACGCTGGGTGGCGAGGTCGGCGCCCTCCCGCAGCGCGCGGAGCTTCGCCCACACCACACTCTCCGCCACGTTCTCCGAGCCGGCGAAGGTGCCGAAGCCGCAGTCCGTGGAGGCGATGATACGCGATCGGTCGCCGACCGCCTCTACCGCCTGGCAGATCCGGTCGGCCACCACCTCGGGATGCTCGACGTAGTTGGTCGTCGAGTCGATCACCCCGGGCAGGAGGAGCATGGAGGCGGGAAGGGGCACCTTCCTGAGCACCTTGTACTCGTGCTGATGCCGCGGGTTCGCTAGGGGCAGCGACAGCGCGCCCACCCGCGCCCGGTACAGCCGCGGGAGAAGCGGCTCGAGGGGCACGTCGTGGGTGTGGGGGCCGTCGTAGTTGCCCCAGCACACGTGCAGGCGCACCCGCTCGGGCGGCACCGCGACCAGCGCCTCGTTGATCGCGGTCACGTGCGTCTCGACGATCTGCAGGAAGCGCGACAGCGGCTCGTGCTGGAAGAGCCGCGGCCCCTCCATGGCGAGGT
>DASYQB010000319.1:0-7392 GCA_036005985.1 Candidatus Methylomirabilota bacterium
GTCGCGGCTTCTGACTCGAGGCTGCCGAATCGAGATAGGCGAGCGGCGATCCATTGACCACCCGCTGAAGGATGGGAAAATCCGCGCGGCATCCTTCGCCTACGCTGCTCATCGCGCCACCTCCTTGCCGTCGAGGGCGCCCTGGAGGACGGTCAGGGGCAGAGCGACGCACTTGATCCTGGACGCGCGCACGTCCGCCTCCAACCGCTCGAGCAGGTCGGCGGTGGTGAGCCGCGAGGCCAGATCGAGCGGCTCACCGATGGTGCGCTCGAGCAGCACATCGGCGGAGGCGACACAGATCGCACAGCTGTCCCCGTGATGACGCGCGTCGGCGAGCCGCCCGTCCGCGATCCGGCATTCGATGCGGATCCTGTCGCCGCACAGCGGGTTCACGTCCTCGAAGGCGGCGTCCGGGCCTTCCAGGCTGCCCCGATAGCGCGGATGCCGGAAGCGCTCGCGAATGAGATCGCTGTAGACCACGTGGCTATTCCGGCAGCTCGCCGCGGGCCGCACTCTGTCGATACGGAGGAAAGCGCCACGCGCTGTCCCGGGACAGGAGCCCGCCATGGCCGAGCCCGGCCAGCTCGGCGATCCGGATCTCCTCACCCGCGAGCATGCGCGGCAGCACGAGGTCGAAGGCGGTGGCCTGGGAGAACATGCCGCACGCGGGCATGCCGAGCACGGGCCGCCCGTGCCATCGCGCGAGCCATAGCAGGCTGCCCGGATGGGCGGGGACGCCGTGACGGATCATCTGGCCGCCGGCCAGGCGAAGGCCTTCAAAGATCGGATCGAGAGGATCGAGAGAGGCGGCGCCCGCCGCGATGAGGACATCCGCCCCCTCCCCCGCCAGTGACGTGAGCGTCTCCGCCACCGCCGCCGCGTCATCGTCGCAATACCGAACGGGGAGGAGACTCGATCCGAACCAGTCGATCTTCTCGGTGAGCGCCGCCTCGAAGCGCGTCCGCTGCTTGGCTTCGAGACTGGAGCGGGTCAGGGCGCCGATCTTTCGCGGCTCGAAGGCCTTCACCGTGAGCAGGCCGCCGGCCGCCCACGCCCGCTCCTCCGCGCGCTTCACCAGCGATTCGGCGATGGCAAGCGGTGAGATCTTGGCGCGGGCCACCGCTTCCCCCGCCTCCACCGGCTGGAGATCATAGAGGGTGAAGACGGCCATGCCCTCCTGGGTATTGACCTGGGCCAGCGCGTCCTTCCTGATCTGCAGAAGGCCCCGTCGCGTCGCCGAGAGCGTCCACTGCCCGCCGTGATAGCCCTTGACGATCACGCCGTCACCGGCCGCCGCCTGGGACAGCCGCGCCCCCGCCGGCTCCTCGTGAAGATCGCCAGGCTCCAGTTCGAGCAGGTGCAGCTCTTCCCAGGGCAGCGTGAGGAGACGCGCCGCCGCTGCCGCATCGAGCACCTGCCCCTTCTCCACGGCCACCTTGCGGTTTCCGTCGCGCACGTCGTGGCAGATCACGCGCCCTTCGAGGGCCGCCAGCATTGCCTTGTCCCGCCTGAGCGCGATGGCTTTCACTTGAGCCCTCGCCTGACCTTCTCGCTGATCGGCATCCCCGTGGCCCCGCGCTGGACGGCGAGGATCTCGGCGAGGACGGCGAGGGCGATCTCCGGCGCCGACTGCGCACCCAGATCGAGACCAATGGGCACGTGGACCCGACGGAGCGCGTCCTCCCCGACCCCGTCCTCGCGAAGAAGATCGAGGATGGCCTTCCCCCGACGACTCGAGCCGAGGAGCCCGACGTAGCCCACGGACGTGGCCAGGGCATGGCGGAGCACGGGCAGATCGTACTTGTAGTCGTGGGCCACGAGGACCAGCGCCGTCGAGGCGACGAGGGGCACGCTCTTGATCAGGTCCGAGGGAATGCCGATCTTGAGGTCATCCACGTCGGGAAAGCGCTCCGGCGTGGCGAAGCGGGGACGTCCGTCCACCACGATGGTCTTGAAGCCCAGCACGCGCGCGAGGGTGACCATGGGCATGGCCACGTGTCCGGCGCCCACCACGAGGAGAATGGAGGCGGGCACGAACACCTCGGTGAAGACCCGCACGCCCTCCACGGTCAGGGTCCCGGACTTGCCTGTCTTGATGGCACCATCCGCGGCAGCGACGGCCGCCGTGTCGAGCCCGGCCGCTCCGAGCGAGCCCTCGCGAAGGCCGCTGTCGAACACGAGCATCTTGGCGCTGTCGGTCGACCCTTCGAGGCGGGTGAGCACCGCGCCGCGGCCCCCAGCCTCCGCATGAGCCTTGAGACGCTCGTAGATGGCCAGCGTGGCATCATCAGGCTTCTCGAGATCGACCGGCTCCACGAAGACCTCGATGGTGCCTCCACAGGTCAGGCCAATCTCCCAGGCTTCCTCGTCTCCCAGGTCGAGCTGGAGGAGGCGCGGCTTGTGGGCGGTCAGCACGGAGGCCGCCTCCTCGATCACCTGGGCGTCCACACAACCCCCGATGGTGACCGAGCCGAGGATGCGTCCGCCTTCCCCCACCAGCATCTTCGCGCCTTCCTTGCGTGGCGTGGTCCCGCGCGTGTTGACGAGGGTGGCCAGGGCCACCTTGCCTTCAGCGTTACGCAGCCGGTCCAGGTGCTCGAAGAGCTCGCTCATCGCTTATCGGAGGGTCAGGTGCGTGGCGAGCTCACGGAGGCTCGACAGGTTGTGAGCGGCCGCGAAGTGGTCGACCAGAGGCAGGGCGGCAGCCATGCCGCGAGTCAGTGGCTCGTACGACGGGTTCCCGAGGAGCGGGTTGAGCCAGAGCACCCGGCCCGCCCGGCGCTTGAGCGTGAGCATCTCCTGGGCGAGGACGTCCGGCTCGCCCGTATCCCAGCCGTCCGAGAGAATGAGCACGATCGTCCTCCGGTCCACCAGGCGTCCCCACTCCTGGTTGAAGTCGCGTATGGCCTCTCCGATGCGCGTGCCGCCCGACCAGTCCCGCACTTCCGTGAGGCGCCTGAGAGCCCGCTTATAGGATGGTCCGCGCAGGAGATCGGATACACGGGTCAGGCGCGTGGCGAAGGTGAAGGTCTCCACCCGGCCAAACACGTTCTGGAGGGCGTAGAGGAACTGGAGCAGGAAGCGGCTGTAGAGATCCATGGAGCCCGACACGTCGCACAGGAGGACGAGGCGCACCTTCCTCTGCCGCCGGGCCCGCCGGCGAAGCTCGATGATCTCCCCCTTCATGAGATTCGCCCGCATGCTTCGCCGGAGGTCCACGATGCCCCCGCGACGGGTCGGCTTGCGGCGCCGGCTCATCCGCCGGGCCAGCCGCCTGGCGATCAGCACGGTGAGCCGGGCCACCTCGTCGAGCTGCTCGGCGGGAAAAGTCGAGAAGTCCCGCTCCATGAGGACTTCACGATTGGACAGCCCCGGCACTTCGAGCGGCTCGTCGTCCGCCTCTTCACCCTCGTCCCAGTCGTCGAGGGCGATCTGCGCCTGCTTCTCTTGCCCCGCGTCGGGCGGATTCCCCCCGTGCTCGTTCTCGGGAAGGGTAGGCTGCGCCATGGAGACCAGCCCGTCCAGCTCCTGCCCCTCTTCAGCCTGGAACCTCCAGAACGCCTCGAAGCAGCGGTCGAAGGCCGGCTGCTCTTCCACGCGGCTCACGAGCACCGTGCGGAGGGCACGGTACACCTCGTCGCGGTCCATCAGGTCCACGACCTCGAGGGCGCGCACGGCGTCCATCAGCTCCGGCGTCGTCACGGGCAACCCGGAGGCACGGAGCACGCCGCCGAAGGCCAGCATCGCGCGCGTCAGGTCGCGGGGCGACGGCATCGCGGCTCAGCTCCGGGCGGCGACGAAGCGGCCGATGCCGCCGGAGGACAGCTCCCGCTTGAGCCGCTTCACGTCGTCGGCGTCCTTCACCACGCACCCCAGCGTCTCGGTCACGAGCTCCTCGTCGAGGTGGTCGGCGTGCAAGGAAGACAGGGCCTGCGCCCAGTCGAGAGTCTCCGCCACCCCGGGCACCTTGGCGAGGCGGATGGTGCGCACCGTTTCCATGAAGCGCGAGATCTCCCTGGCCAGCCGCTCGTTCACCCCCGGAACCTTGCGGGTCACGATGCGCACTTCCTTGTCGAAGCCGGGAAAGTCGATCCACATGTAGAGACAGCGGCGACGGAGCGCATCGGAAAGCTCCCGCACCCGGTTCGAGGTCAGGATCACGTAGGGCGGCTGGGTCGCCTTGATGGTGCCGATCTCGGGAATAGTGACCTGGAAATCGGAGAGGACTTCGAGGAGGAAGGCCTCGAACTCTTCGTCCGCCCGGTCGATTTCGTCGATCAGGAGCACGGGCGGAGCGCCGGGCTGGCTGATCGCCTGCAGGAGGGGGCGCCGGATGAGAAAGGGTGGCGAGAAGATCGCCGCCTCCTTTTCTGACGTGCTGTGCGCGGTGCTCTCCTCGAGCTTGATGTGCAGGAGCTGCTTGGGATAGTTCCACTCGTAGAGCGCCTGGGACGCGTCGAGCCCTTCGTAGCACTGCAGGCGTATCAGGTTGGTGCCGAGCATCTTGGCCATCACCTTGGCGATCTCTGTCTTGCCCACGCCTGCATGCCCCTCGATGAGGAGAGGTTTTTTGAGGGTCATGGCCAGATGGACCGAGGTGGCGATGGCGGGGTCGGTCACGTAGTCGGCCTTCTCCATCATGTCCTGGATCTTCTTGATTTCGGGTCTCATGGTCCTCTCAGTTTACCGCGAATTGTCAGGGGCGCTGAGCCTCTCGTAGTCCTCGGGCGTATCGAGGTCGCTCGGCATGGGTGAGGCTACCTCGACGACGGCGAGGCGGCCTGGATCTCTTTCCACCACCGAGCGCGCTCCCCGATCGCCGGGAAGTGCCGCCAGCTCCGGAAACACGGCCGCCGCGAAGATCACGGGATTACCCAGGCCATCGGCATAGCGAGGGGCGGCGATGCTCTTGCCCGAGGTTTCGAGGGCGACACGGAGCTTCCTGATCACATCGACCGCGATGCCTGGCTGATCGCCCAACGCGATGAGGGCAGCCGTGGTGCGGGCAGAGAGCGCCTGGACGCCCGCGCTCACCGAGGAGCCCTGCCCCGTTTCGGGAACGGGATTCACCACGAGCCGCACGCCAAGCCCCTCGAGGGCTCTTTCGAGAGACGCGTGGTCGGGGCCTACCACGACCAGGATCTCGTCCATGTCTGCGGCGGCCACGAGACGCTCGACGGTATGGCGAATGACCGGTTTGCCACGGAGGTCGAGCAGAAGCTTCGGGCGCCCCATTCGCCGCGAGAGGCCGGCGGCGAGCACGATGCCCGTCGTCACCACGGCGACCAAACAAAAGGCCCCGCGGATGGATGTCCGCGGGGCCCGGTGGAACCGACTCCCGTCACTTCTTGGCGGCCGCCGCCTCGATTGCCCGCTTCGAGAAGACCTTGAGCAGGTGCTTCTTGTATTCCTCTGAGCCCTGGAGGTCGGGCTGGACGTCGACGCCGTCCGCGCCCTTTTCCGCCGCGGCCTGGATCGACGCCGCGTCGGCCGCCTTGCCCGTGATGGCCGCTTCCACGCCCTTGGCCCGCACGGCCTTGCTGCCCGCGCCCGTGATGCCGATGCTGGCCTTGGAGACGTTGCCGCCGTCCATGGTCAGCACTGCGGCCACCCCGACCACGGCGAAGCGCGAGGCCGGATGGGGGAACTTCACGTACGCGCTCTTGACGTTTGCGGCCGCTGCGGGCACTCGAATTTCCGTTAGAATCTCGTCATCTGCGAGAGCTGTCGTCAGAAGCCCCTTGAAGAAATCATCCGCCTTGATCGTTCGCTTCCCCTTGGGCCCCTCCGCCACCAGGTCTGCGTTGAGGGCGATCGCGGCCGCCGGCCAATCCGCCGCGGGGTCTGCGTGGGCGAGGCTGCCGCCGATGGTGCCCATATTCCGCACCATCGGATCGCCGATGTGCCCGGCCACCTCGGGGAGCAGCGGACACTTGCTCTTGAGGAGTGCTGAGCTCTCGATGGCGTAGTGAGTGGTCATGGCGCCGATGACGAGGGTGCCGCCTTCCTCCTTGACGCCGCTCAGGCCCGAGACCTTCCCGATGTCGATGAGGTGCTTGGGCTGAGCGAGACGGAGCTTCATGGCGGGAAGCAGGCTGTGGCCGCCCGCGAGGAGCTTGGCCTCGTCCTTGTACTTGCCAAGGAGGTCGAGCGCCTCCTTGACCGTCGAAGCCTTGTGGTACTCGAACTGGGCTGGATACATGGGTGTCTCCCTTACGTCTTCGATTTGGCGGCCTGGAGGGTCGTCCAGACCCGCTCAGGCGTGAGCGGCATCGCTTCGATGTGATCCACACCGAGCCCGGACAGCGCGTCCACCACCGCGTTCATCACGGCGGGGGTGGAGGCGATGGTCCCTGTCTCCCCCGCCCCCTTGATGCCAAGAGGATTCACCGGCGTCGGAGTCTCCGTGCGATCGGTCTCGTACATCGGCAGCATGTCGGCCTTGGGAATGGCGTAGTCCATCATGCTCCCCGTCACCAGCTGGCCCGACTCGCTGTCGTATACTGCGCCCTCCCAGAGGGCCTGGGCCACGCCCTGGGCGATGCCCCCGTGCACCATGCCGTCCACGATCATGGGACTGATCACGTTGCCCACGTCGTCCACCGCGATGTAGCGCACGATGTCCACGTGGCCGGTGTCGGGATCGATCTCCACCACGCAAGCATGCGCCCCGAACGGGAAGCAGAAGTTCGACGGGTCGTAGAAGCTCGTTTCCTCGAGCCCAGGCTCGAGGCCCTCGGGATAGTTGTGCGGGACATAGGCCGTCAAGGCGACGGCGCCGAAGGGCACCGCCTTGCCCGGAGCTCCGCGCACCTGGAACTGGCCACCCACGTACTCGATGTCGCTGGCCGAGGCCTCGAGCAGGTGCGCGGCGATCTTCTTCCCCTTCTCCTTGATCTTGTCCACGGACATGTGGAGCGCGGTGCCGCCCACCGCGGCCGAGCGGCTGCCGTAGGTACCCATGCCGAACGGGATGAGACCAGTGTCGCCGTGCACGATCTCCACCTGATCCATGGGGATCTGGAGCTCGTCCGCCACCAGCTGGGCAAACGTGGTCTCGTGTCCCTGACCGTGAGAGTGCGAGCCCGTGTAGACCGTCACCCCGCCCGTCGGGTGCACGCGCACCTTGCCGGACTCGTAGAGTCCCGCCCCCGCGCCGAGGGCACCCACGAGCTTGGACGGCGCGATGGAGCACGCCTCGATGTACGTCGAGAAGCCGATGCCGACGAGCTTGCCTTGCTTGCGCGCCGCCTCCTGCTCCGAGCGGACCTTGCGATAGTCGAGCATCGTGAGCAGCTTGTCGAACGCCGCGCCGTAGTTGCCGCTGTCGTACGTCAGCGCCACCTTCGTCTGATAGCCGTGCTCGAACTTCGGAATGAAGTTCTTCTTGCG
>DASYQB010000320.1:0-5979 GCA_036005985.1 Candidatus Methylomirabilota bacterium
GGATCTTCCGATGTTCGGCCGGTCCAGGCGCTGCCGGCGCCTCTCGACGCGGTCGTGGAGTCGGCGCGCCGTCTTCACCCCGGCTTCGTCATCACCGATCTCTGGCTTCCCGATCATCGGATCGTCGCGGCCCGTGTCGGGATGCTCGACCAGTCGGGCGGAGCGGTCGACGTGCTGGTCGATCCGCGCACCGCCCAGACTCTCGGTTCCCTGTGGCGTGAGCGATCGCCCCACCATGCATTGCGCCTGCTCCACACCGAGCTCTACATGGGACAGCGCGGCGCCGCCGTCATCGGAGTGCTCGGGCTCTGGCTGCTCGTGCAGGGAGTGACCGGCGCCTATCTGTCGTGGCCCCTTCTGCGGCGCCCCGGCTCGAGCTTTCACATTCGATGGTCGCGCCCGTGGCCGGTGATAGGCCGCGACCTTCACCGGACGCTCGGCGCGGCGTCCCTCGCGTTTCACCTACCTATGGCCGCAACGGGCGCATTACTCGGCCTCTCCGCCGTCGTGTCTTCCCCTGCTGATGAACGTGCCGCGACGCCGGAGGTTCTGGGAGCCTCCCGCGCGTCCTTCGAGACGCTGGCGCGGAGCGTCGACTCTCTCTCGCTCGGCGGGCGTATCACGGCATTTCACCTCTCCCCGGATGATCGCCGGGTCACCGTGAGACTGCGGATGCCGGGCGATCCCGATCGGCATGGAGGAAGCGCGGTGGTTCTCGCCGCATCCGGCGCGCGGGTGCTCGCCGTGCACGACGCGCGTCACGCGGGGTGGGCAGCCAAATCCCTCGCGGTCGTGCGGGCTCTTCACGTCGGTGAACTGGGCGGGACCCCCGTGCGGCCCCTCTATGTGCTGGGCGGACTCGCCTCGGTGGCCGTCGCGTGTTCCGGCTACGTGCTCGGGGTGGCGCGTCCAGGGCGGGTGAGGAAGGCTAGAGCAGCCTCTCCATGATCAGCGTGTCGACCCAGCGCCTGTCGAGCATGCCCTGCTCTCGATAGGTCCCCACTCGGCTGAACCGGGTGACGCGGCCCGCGCGCGGCCATCCACTCGCGCCGCTCGGCGGGAGTGCGAAGCTCGGTCTCGAGGGTGGCCACGCGGTCCTCCATGCCCTGGTTGTAGATCAGGCAGATGGATTCGGCGTCGCTCGCGTGGGCCGGACGGAGGGCAAGGGTCACGGCCACCGGGCCGGTTCCAGCTCCCGCGCATCCAGCCGTCCGGCCTTGTGGAGCGCGGCGAACTCGTCGAGCGTCCGCCGGATGCCTTCCTTGATGCCGGTGCGCGGCGCCGGACCCAGATCCCGCTGATAGCCGGTGTCGGCCAGCTCCGACGGAAAGGGAATGGGCTGCTCGACGTGGGAGATCGTGCCCTTGGCGCCAGGCCACGCTTCCTCGATCAGGCGCGTGAGCTCGGCCACCGTGGCAGATTGACCGTGGAGGTTGTACACGCGCGCGCCATCCAGGGTGGCCACGGAGGCGGCGACGCAGGCGCGCGCCACGTCGTCGGCGAAGACGAAATCCGTGGCGCCGCCCCACCGGATCTGAAAGGCGCGGCCGAGCACGGCCGCTTTCATGGCCAGGGTCGGGTCGGCGGTGAGCCCGAAGTCGCGTCCCGGCCCGTACACCGTGAGGGGCCGGAAGGCCATGGAGGGGATTCGGTGCTCTTCCCAGTAGACGCGGGCCGTCTCCTCGTTGGCGGCCTTGTAGACGCCGTAGTGCGTGGTGGGCCGAGGCGGCGCGTCGTCCGTCACCGGCCCCGGCCCGTAGAGATGAGGAGGGCCGAAGACGCCCGCGGACGAGAAATAGGTGACGCGGCTCACGCGATCCCGGTGGACCTTGGCCGCCTCGAACACATTCGCCGTCCCCACCACGTTGACGAGGGCGCCGCGCGGGGGATCCTGACGGCACAGCGGCACCTGCCAGGCGGCGAGGTGGATGATGCGGTCGGCCCTCTGCTCGCCCACCGCGCGCGTGACGCCGTCGCGGTCCGTGATGTCGCCCTTGACCATGACGATGTCGCGGAGCCGGTCAGGCCCCACGATCATGCGCAGGCGCCAGGGATCGTCACCCACGTCGAAGGCGATGAGCCGCTCGCCCGCCTCGAGGAGGCGCTTGCACACCCACGCGCCGATGCAGCCGAACGCGCCCGTCACCAGCGTGGCCATGCATCCATCCTCCTCGTCGCGCAGGCGGTGCGCCGTCGACTGTTATACACGAACGCGGTGGGCGCATCCTAGGCCCCATTCCCGAGGAAGCTTTCTGTATAATGCGGCCGTGTTCGACAGCCGATTCTTCGACGAAGCGTGGCCCACCATCTCGCGA
Source organism: Candidatus Methylomirabilota bacterium (assembly GCA_036005985.1). Classification (GTDB taxonomy): domain Bacteria; phylum Methylomirabilota; class Methylomirabilia; order Rokubacteriales; family CSP1-6; genus AR37. Next base: position 2,316 of record DASYQB010000320.1, read on the forward strand.
GGCCTCGAGTCCGAGGCCGACGCGGAATCAGAGGTGGGCTGGATCCTCGGTCACGTGGGGCCTCCCGCGGCCGGCCGTGTCCTCGACGCGCCCTGCGGCTTCGGCCGCCACTCGATGGCGTTGGTCCGCCGCGGCTTCGAGGTCACGGGGGTGGACCTCTCGGAGACGGAGCTCCAGCGGGCGAAGGAGCGCGCGGCGGGGGCTGGCCTGCCGCTCCAGCTCGTGCGCCAGGACATGCGCGACATGGACTTTTCCGGTGAGTTCGATCTCGCCCTGAATCTCTTCTCGAGCATCGGCTTCTTCACCGACGACGAGGACCGCCTCCTCATCGACCGGTTCTGCACCGCGCTCAAGCCGGGGGGAGCGTTCGTGCTCGACACCCGCAATCGCGATTTCGTCACGCGCGACGTGACGTCGGAGGAGACGGTGCGGCTGCCCGAGGGGACGGCGCGCGTGGAGAACCAGTTCGATGTGCGCACGAGCCGGATCCGCCAGGACTGGTGGCTGGAGACCGAGCGCCGTCATCTCGGCCGGCTCGAGATTCGCCTCTACTCCGTTCACGAGCTCTTGCGCATGCTCCGCTCCGAGCGCTGGTCCCACGTGGACCTGTTCGGCGGCCTCGACGGACGGCCCTTCGTGCTCGAATCGCCCCGCATCGTTCTCGTGGCGACCAAGTAGCGCCTGGTGTCGGCCTTCCATGCGGGTGCGCGAGCTCGAGCGTGGTGAGTGGACTCTCTTCCGCGAGCTGCGGCTGCGCTCCCTCGCCGACTCACCGGACGCTTTCGCCCGCCGCTTCGTCGACGAGCAGGCCCAGCCCGACGCGCATTGGATCAGGCTCACCGAGTCGGTGACCATGCCCAACGGCCAGGTGATGCTCGTGGCGGAGGAAGAAGGCCGCGCCCTCGGGCTGGCCTTCGGGCTCTTCGACAAGGAGCATCCGAAGACCGGCCACGTGGGTGGCATGTGGGTGGAGCCGGGATCCCGGGGGAAAGGAACGGGGCAGGCCCTGCTGAGCGCCGCCGTCGAGTGGGCGCGCTCGCGACGCCTCGAGCGGCTCGAGCTGTGGGTCACCGAAGGCAACCTGCCCGCCACGCATCTCTACGAGCGGCTGGGATTCGCCGACACGGGACGACGCGATGCCCTCCAGTCCAACCCCACCCTTCGCGTCATGCAGATGATCCTCACCCTCTGAGAGGAGAGCCATGAAGCCCCTCGTCATTCTGGCCGGACCAATCCATGCCGATGGCGTCAAGCAGCTCGAGAGCGAAGCGCGCGTGATCGTCTCCAACGAAGAAACCGAGGTGGGCATGGTCAAGGTTGCCCAAGAGGCCTCGGGCATTCTCTTCCGGGCCAAGCCCCGGTGCAGCCGCTCCCTGATGGCGGCGTGCAAGCAGCTCAAGGTGGTGGGCCGTCACGGCGTCGGTCTCGACACCATCGATCTCCCCGCGGCCACCGAGCTGGAGATCCCCGTGGTCCACGCCCCCGGCTCGAACTCCAACTCCGTGGCCGAGCACGCCATCATGCTCATGCTCGCCCTCGCCAAGCAGGCGGTGGTGGTGGACAAGCGCACCCGTCTCGCCGACTGGGGCAAGAGCCGCTGGCAGGGCCTGCTCGAGATGAACGGCAAGACGCTCGGCATCATCGGCGTGGGCAACGTGGGCCGGCGCGTGGCCAAGACCGCGGCCGCTCTCGGCATGCGCGTGATCGCCTACGACAAGTACGTGCCGGCCGACGAGCAGAGAAATCGCGGGGTGGAGCCGGTGGCCGACCTTCCCTCGCTCCTCCGCGAGGCCGACGTGATCACCTGCCACACCCCGCACACTGACGAGACGCACCACATGATCAATGCCGACACCATCGCCCAGATGAAGCCGGGGGTGATCTTCATCAACACCTCGCGGGGCAAGGTGCAGGACGAGGAGGCGCTCCGGGTGGCGCTGGAGAGCGGCAAGATCCGGGCGGCGGGCATCGACGTGTTCGAGGAGGAGCCCGTCTCCTCGGATAGCCGTCTCCTCCAGCTCGACAATGTGATCGTGAGCCCGCACATCGCGGGAGTAACCGAGGAGACAACGCGTGGCACGGCCATGCAGGTCACGGCCGAGATGCTGCGGGTGCTCCGCGGCGAGAAGCCCCACGTTCTCGGCAATCCCGATCTGTGGCCCAAGCTCGGCCATCTCAAGTAACCGCCGGGAGCGGCATCGGGGCGGAGCCGCGGCGCGGCGGCGGGCTGGGTGGTGCCTCGACCCGCACGCGGGTGATTGGTCGGACCGTCCGCCGCTGGCCCGCCCTCGGCCACTTGAGGTAGACTGAGTCACGCGCTGCTCCGAAGATCGTCATATCCAATAGCGGAGGCCATCGTGCCGATTGATACGCGACATCCCAGAGAGATTCGCGCCGACATTCGCAGCGGCAAGCTGAGCGGCGTCACCGCCGGCCTCGGCCCGGGCTTCGTCCAGGCCAACATGGCCGTGCTGCCGAAGGAAGACGCCTATGATTTCCTCCTCTTCTGCCAGCGCAATCCGCGGCCGTGCCCGCTCATCGAGGTGACGGATGTGGGCTCGCCCGAGCCGGTGGGCGTCGCGCCCGGCGCGGACCTCCGCACGGACCTGCCGCGCTACCGGATCTACAAGGACGGTGTCCTCGCCGACGAGGTCACGGACGTGAAGGCCTTCTGGCGCGACGATCTCGTCGCCTTCCTCCTCGGCTGCTCCTTCACCTTCGAGTGGGCTCTCATGGATGCCGGCATCCCGCTGCGTCACGTGGACCGGGGCTGCAACGTCGCCATGTGGAAGACCAACATCGAATGCCGCCCGGCCGGGCGATTCCACGGGCCCATGGTCGTCTCCATGCGTCCCATTCCGCACCAGATGGTGGCCAAGGCGGTGACGGCGTCGGCGCGCTTCCCCGGCGCCCACGGCGCCCCCGTGCACGTGGGTGATCCTGCCCACCTCGGCATCACCGACGTCTCCCGGCCGGACTGGGGCGACTTCGTCGGCGTGGAGAGGGGAGAGGTGCCGATGTTCTGGGCGTGCGGGGTCACCCCCCAGGCGGTAGCTCTCGCCTCCAAGCCTGCCTTCATGATCACGCACAGCCCGGGCCACATGTTCATCACCGACGTCCCGAATAGCTCGCTGGCCGCGCTCTAGGGCGTGGGCATCTACGCGGAGCCCCGCCTCCTGCCTTGCGGGGATCTCGCGCTGTCGGTGGAGCTCGGTGACGATATCAACCGCGAGGTCAATGCGCGGGTCCTCGCCCTCGAATATCTGATCCAGCAGCGCGGCCTTTCCGGCGTCACCGAGACGGTGCCCAGCTATCGCTCGCTCCTCGTCTACTACGATCCGCTCGTCGTCGGCTGGGATGCGCTGACGAAATCGCTCCACGCGCTGTGGCGGGAGGCCCGCCCCGAGGTGCTGCCTCCCGCGCGCACGGTGGAGGTGCCGTGCTGCTACGGGGGTGACCTGGGCTTCGAGCTCGAGGCGGCCGCCGAGAAGATCGGCCTTCCCCCCGCCGACGTCGCGCGGCTCCACGCCGACGCCGACTACTACGTGTACTTCGTCGGCTTCACCCCGGGTCTCCCGTACATGACGGGGATGCCGGAGAGCCTCTACATTCCGAGGCTCGTCCAGCCGCGCCTCAAGACACCCCCGGGGAGCGTGAGCATCGG
>DASYQB010000321.1:0-2093 GCA_036005985.1 Candidatus Methylomirabilota bacterium
GTTTCGCGGGTGTAGAGGCCGAGCCACGGCCGCGGCTTCCGGCTCTCCACCCGGCCCTTGGCGATCAGCTCTTCCCTGTCCCCGAGGAACTGCTCGATGGGAATGGCCAGATTCACGTACGTCGCTTCGCCCAGCCGCAGCGAGGTGATGCCCACCACCGCGCCCGTCTGATCCACGAGGGCCGCCCCGCCGAAGGCGGAATTGTAGGGGGCCACGAAGAGCGCGCGGTCGAGCATGTACTCCCACGACGCGGCGAAGCCGCGGATGGACTTGACCGTGCCCGGCGTGGCGATGAGGGCACCGTCCTCATCCATGCCCACCGTGCCCGTGATGTCCCCGACCGCCATTCTCGTGGAATCCCCGAGCGAGGCGGCCGGCCACGGCCCCGGCCCCTCGAGCTTGATCACGCCGAGCCCCGACTCGAGATCGAGACCGACCACCTTGGCCTCGACCTTGCGCCCGTCACGCAGCACCACATCCACCCGCGCGGCATCGATGAGCACGTAGCTGACGGTGAGCGCGTATCCCGCGGCGTCGAAGAGCACCCCACTGCCCCAGCGCTCGGCGCCGAGGGTGGCCGCGGACGGCCGATCGGAGGGAACTTCGACGTGAATGCCGACGACGGCGGGCGCCACGTGCTGGATATGCGAGGGCAGGGCCGAGACACTCTTGGGATCGAGCCGGGGGGCGCCGGACTGGGGAGCAGCCGCGACCAGCGCGGGCAGCGCGAGGAGAAGCATGGCGGCGAGACGGGCGGCCCGGGGCATGACTATCGTGAGGAGTACTGCTTCTCGTAGTAGGCGCGGAAGGCGCCGGACTTGATCGGCTTCCACCACGCCTCGTGATCCCGGTACCACGCCACGGTGGCCTCGAGGGCGGCCCCGAAGGAATGAGCGGGCTTCCAGCCGAGCGCCTCTACCTTGCTCGAGTCGAGGGCATAGCGCCGGTCGTGCCCCGGCCGATCCACCACGGGGGTGATGAGGCTCTCCGGCTTGCCGAGCAAGTGCAGGACCTGTCGGGTCAGGAGCACGTTCTCGACTTCGTGGCTACCCCCGACGTTGTAGATCTCGCCGTCCTTGCCCTTGCGGAGGATGAGATCGAGGGCCGCGCAATTGTCGAGCACGTAGAGCCAGTCGCGCACGTTCTTGCCGTCGCCGTAGAGAGGCAGCGGCTTGTCTTCGAGGGCATTGGTGATGAAGAGCGGGATGACCTTTTCCGGATACTGGTAGGGTCCGAAGTTGTTGCTGCTCCTCGTCACGATCACGGGCAGCCGGTGGGTGATCCAGTAGGCGCGGGCGAGGAGATCGGCGGCGGCCTTGGAGGCCGAGTACGGGTTGGAGGGGTTGAGCGGATCGAGCTCCCGCGCGGCGCCCTTGGCGATGCTGCCGTACACCTCGTCGGTGCCGATGGCGATGAAGCGCCGGATCTTCCGCTCCCGGGCTGCTTCGAGCAAGGTGAAGGTCCCGCTCGCGTTGGTCTTGAGAAACTCGTCGGCCCCTGCATTCGAGCGGTCCACGTGGGTCTCCGCGGCGAAGTGCACCACCGCATCCATGCCGTCCATCGCCTCGCGCACGATGGCCCCGTCGCAGATGTCGCCCCGCACGAAGCGATAGCGCGGGTCCTTTTCGACGTCGCGCAGGTTCTCCAGATTGCCCGCATAGGTCAGCTTGTCGAGGTTGACCACGGAGTCTTCGGGGTGAGCACTCAGGACATGCCGCACGAAGTTGGAGCCGATGAAGCCGGCGCCGCCGGTCACGAGAATCTTCACGAGTATTTATCCTTTGACGACGTCCCAGATGTCCGCGCCGGCGAAATCCCAGGGCAGGCGGCCCTCGTCGCACGCGGCGGGATCAGCCTGGAACTGCACGTCCACGAAGTAGATGATTCGCCCGCGCGAAGCAGCGATGTTCTTGACGCCGTGGGCGACGCCGGGAGGAATACGCACGAGCCGGGAGGCCCCGTCGCCCATGGGCAGCCGCCGCGCAACCTTCTCCGTCGGCGATCCCGCCCGCACGTCGACGAGGACCAGGAGCATCTTGTCGCTGGGGGGAATGAACCAGACGTCGGTCTGCCGCCCGTGAAGGTGGAAGGCC
>DASYQB010000322.1:0-7521 GCA_036005985.1 Candidatus Methylomirabilota bacterium
ACGCCTACGCCGAGATCCCGCGGATGCTGGCGAAGGCGCTTGCGGGAGGCCTGTCGCTGCAGGGTGCGGGGGAGGCGCTCTCGATCGGCGCGGCCGGGTTGTTCATGCGATCGCTCACTGGCAACCCGATGGACGTGCACCTGCACACCGGCGCGAACCTGCGGCGCTATCTCCTCGCGCTGGACGGCATCAGCCTCAAGAACAAGCTGCTGGCCCTGCTGACGTGGCACACCGGCCCCGAGGTGCGCTCGACGCAGAACCGCATGGAGCCACCGCCCCAGCCGAATCCGGAGGCGGTCGCCGCGCTGCCCCATCGCACCCAGGCCGCGTTGCTGGATGCTCTCGAGGAGAGCATCTACACCCAGCCCCCGACCGACTGGTCGAAAGTCACCAACCTCGGGCAGATGCGCGCGGTGCCCGAGGTGAAGAACACCGTGAACCTGGCCCAGCAGTATGCCGACCTCGGGTACGACCCCGATGCCCTCATCAGCCGTCTGGCCACGATTGTCGTGCATGACAACTTCACCGAGATGCACGCTTTCAAGCACCATCAGGCGACTTTTGAGGAGTTCCACGCCACCCGCCTTCCTTGGCGCTGGCGCCATCTCGTGAGCGCGGCCCAGGCGTCGGCCATCTCCTATGGCAAGAACATGGAGATCTACGAGGAGGCGCTCGAGCTCCTCCACGCGTAAGAACCCGGAGCCTCGCCCTCTGGGGCGCTCGACTTCGGCCGCCTCGGGGGGAGTGGGCATTTGCCGCTGGAAGGGAAGCACCTGATACAGATGCGACCGACGCTCTGGATTGCCCTGATCAGCCTGAGCCTTGGTATCGGCGCTTGCGGCCTCGCCGTCGGCAACACCGAATTCCTGCTCTCCCAGGCCGGTTTCCGCAAGGTCCCCGCCGACACGCCACAGCGGGCCGAGCATCTGCAGACCATCTCCGCTCACAAGCTCATCCGCCGAAAGAGCGACGACAAGACGTACTACGTCTACGCCGATCCCGACTATTGCAAGTGCATGTACGTCGGAAGCGAAAGCGCGTACGCGACGTACAAGACGCTCGTCCAGCAGCAGGACGAGGCAATGGCCCTCCAGGAGGAGCGAGAGTCAGAGAACTTTCAGGGAGACAAGTAGTCTCCCGGCGGGTGCTCGCCGCGCCGGACCCGCGCGGCAATCGTGCCATCTGGACGCGCTTAGGCAGCGCGGCCGGCCCTCATTCGGTCGCCGCCCGCTCCATCACGTTGCCGTAGCGGTGCACCACGCGCGCAACCGTCTGCTCGCGCAGGTACCAGCGCAGCTCGAGCCGGCCGACGGCGAGCACGGGAGCGTCGATGACCGCAGAGCCCGCCTCGTGGGCCGCGGCTCGCACGCCGAGCGAGACCGGATCGAGCACGCGCAGCCGCTCGACGCTATCCGAAGACCGGAGGCGCTCGATCAGATCGCTCTCGCTCTCGGTGACGGCGGCGATGGTTGAGGGCTCGGCAAGCCACGACCACGGCTCGCCGCGGGACAGGCTTACCGTGAGCGGGACGCCACAGGTGAGAGCCGCCAGCTGCACCTGCTGGAGGGCAAGGCGTCCGGCTGCGGAGACGGCCTCCGCCCGGACGAGCACGCCCCGGCAGGGCCGGTAGCGGAACACATTGCGCTCGCCCAGGATCCGCATTGGATCGTTCGCACGGCCGAAGTGGTGCTGCCAGGCCCGGGCGTAGCTTGCCGCGCTTGCCCGCAGGCGTGCCTTCGCCGGCTCGTCATCGGTTTCTTCGAGAAAGCGCTCGAGGAGGGCCGAGAGTTGCCCCCCCGCTGCGTCCTCTCCCTGTGAGTCGCGCACCTGGCGCCAGTGGGCGAGCTGAAGCACGTAGTTGGGGCCGCCGACCTTGGCGCCCGGGCCGACGGACGAAGCCTTCCAGCCCCCGAAGGGCTGGCGGCCCACCACGGCGCCGGTGATGGGGCGATTGACGTAGAGGTTGCCCGCCTCGACCCGCTCGAGCCATCGGTCGATCTCACGATCGTCGAGGCTCTGGATCCCGCTCGTGAGGCCATAAGGCGTTCCGTTGGCGAGGTCGATGGCCTCGTCCAGATGCTCGGCGCGCATGAGTCCCAACACCGGTCCGAAGCACTCCGTGTGGTGAAAGAAGGACCCGTGGCGAATGCCGAGCTTGATTCCCGGAGACCAGAGGTGCGGGTGCTCGCCTACCACCCTCGGCTCGAGGAGCCACTCCTCGCCTTCGTCCAGCGTGGTGAGGGCGCGCCGGAGCGCTTCGCCAGGTGGCTGGGTCAGCGGGGTGATCCGGTTCCACGTGTCCCACGCGCTGCCCGCATCGAGGCTGGCCGCGGCATCGCGGAGCTGACGGCGGAAAACGGCGTCGTCGTAGACCTCGGCCTCGCAGATGGCGAGGCTCGCCGCCGAACACTTCTGTCCCTGGTGGCCGAAGGCCGAGCGAACCAGGTCGCGAATGGCCTGGTCGCGGTCGGCGAGCGACGTGATGACCATCGCGTTCTTGCCGCTCGTCTCGGCGAAGAGCGTGAGATCGGGGCGCCAGGCGAGGAAGCGGCGCGCCGTCTCGGCCGAGCCGGTGAGGATGACCGCGTTCACGCGCGGGTCGGCGATGAGGGCACGCCCCACGTCGTCGTCGGGACACGGCACGAACTGAAGCACCTCGCGCGGGATGCCGCCGTCCCAGAGCGCCTGAGCCAGATGCCAACCCACGAGCACCGCCTCGGGAGCGGGCTTGAGGAGCACACTGTTGCCCGCGGTAAGGGCGGCGAGCACGCCGCTGGCGGGAATGGAGAGGGGAAAGTTCCAGGGTGGAGCCACGACGACCACGCCGAGCGCGTCCATCTGGCAGCTCGTGAGATCGCCGGCGGCCTCTTCGAGCGAGCGCGGGTAGTAGCGGGCAAAGTCGATTGCCTCGGACACTTCAGGATCTGCCTCGGGCACGATCTTGGCGCCGTCGACGATCATGGCGCCGATGAGGTCGCCGCGGCGACGGGCGAGGCACGTGGCGGCTTGATCGAGAAGCGCGCGGCGCGCGGCGGGCGAACGGGCCGCCCAGGCGGGCTGAGCCGCGTGCGCTACGTCGAGCGCCCGGTTGAGCTGGGCCCGGTCGGCCAAGGCGTGGAGATAGGCGATGCGGCCGGGCCGTGAGCGGTCGCGAACTTCGATCTCCGTCGCGCCTTTGATCAGGTCACCGGCGATTTGAAGGGGAACCGATTCCGGCGATCGATCGCGCCAAGTCCCGACGACGGCGTCTATCCACTCGCGGTTGGCGGAGACGGACCAATCTGTGTCGGGGTCGTTGGAGAAGGATTGCCCCCTCACTCTACCCTCTCCCCCGATGGGGGAGAGGGGTTCAGGGGAGGGGGATTCGGGGGCGCGATTTTGCTTCTGGCGTGGGGAGTCAGAGAGCTGGTCGACGAAGTCGACGGCGGAGAGGAAGCGATCACGCTCGCGCTCCCAGTCGGGAGAGCCTGGCTCGAGCCCGAAGACATGGCGGAGGAAATTATCCTCCGCCGTGTTCTCATCGAGGCGGCGCGCGAGGTACGCGATGGCGCTGTGAAAATCCTCGGCGCGTACCACGGGAGCGTAGAGGAGGAGGCCGCCCGCCTGGACCTTCACGACACGGGCCTGGTGGTTGGCCATGCCCTCCAGCATCTCGAACTCGACGAAGGGCTCGACGCCCTCGTCGCCGCGGAGAAGAAGACCGTACGCGACGTCGAAGAGGTTGTGGGTGGCCATGCCAAGATGCACGGCGAGGGCGTGGTCCGGGCGGCAGCCATGCTCGACCATGCGCTTGAAGTTGGCGTCCACTTCCACCTTGCTCGTATAGGGCGCCTGGGGCCAGCCGTGCACCGCGGCCTCGATGCGCTCCATGGCGAGGTTGGCGCCTTTCACGACGCGCAGCTTGATGGGCGCACCCCCGTGGCGATGTCGCTCGATCGCCCACACGGTGAGCGCGCGCTGGACCCGGTAGGATTCGGGCAGATAGGCCTGGAGCACGACCCCCGCCCTCAGCGGCAGGAACTCCTCCTCGTCCAGCACCTCACGAAACGCCGTCACCGTGAGGTCGAGGTCGCGGTGCTCCTCCATGTCGAGGTTGATGAATTTCGGCGTCAGATGACCGTCGGGGTGGCGGTAATGGTGGCGCAGGGCCTGCCGATAGAGCACGCGCAGTCGCTCCTTCACGCGCTCGACGGTGTGGCGGAACGCCACCAGGTTGATCTGGCTGAAGACGGAGGAAACCTTGACGGAGATGTACTCGACGTCTGCCCGGGCGAGAAGCGCTAGGTAGGCGTCGAGCCGTCGCGCCGCTTCGCCTTCGCCCAGTATGGCCTCTCCGAGCAGGTTGAGGTTGAGGCGCACGCCCGCGCGCCGGCGCTCGGCCAGGTAGCGATGGAGTTCCTCCTCCTCACCGGGGAGGATCAGCGATTCCGTCTCGTGGCGGAGTCGGGCCACGATGGGCGGTACGATGACGCTCGGAAGGTAGTGGCCCATGACACCGCCGAGCATGAGGGCGACCCGTTCCCACCACTGCATGAACTGCGGCGTGCCGTACCGTTCGAGGAGGTAACCAAGCTGGTCCGCGATGCGCTCCGGCCGGCGGCTACGGAAGGCTTGATCGACGAGCGCGATGGTCAGCTCTTTGCCGCGCGGATCTGCCATCATGCGGGCGAGCCGGCGCGCCTGGGCTTTCTCCTCCGGGGTCTCCTGAGCGCGGGCCGCGCGGAGCAGGCTGGCGGCGAGGTCGACGGCGCGGCCGGCGCGCTGCGCTCGGCTCGTCATCGATGAGGCGCGGCCCCGCGGAGGCCGATGTGACGCGAAGGCATGACCTCCTCCTTTCCTCTCCTGGTCCGCAAGTGCGTCGCGAGAGCGTCCGTTATTGTACCGCTCGGTACATCGCTCGTCCTCGCGCACCAACAGAGGCCGGAATGAATACGACTAAGCTGTCCGAAGAAATCGACATGGATGAAAATGGCACTGACAAACCATGGAGGGAGGTGGGCACGATTGAAAAGAAGCTGAGCGGGTTTGCTGTCGTTAAATTGAGCGAAGCCCCCGCGGGCGGTCGAGGTGTCTCTCCTTGAGTCTCATGCGGTGTTCTCCCCGCACGGGGCCTTCAGGCTCGCCATACGCGGTCGGCAGCGGTGGGCCGATTCCGCGGCGGGACTCGAATTAGTGCGGCGGCCACGGTTCACCTACGTGGTTGTTGGTGATTCCCCACGGCCCGGCACACGTGCTGCCTCCTATCCCCGGCGGAGCGCAGCAGCTCGGCGTCACCGCATCCGCGCACAGCCTCGGGCTGCTCGATCAATCGTACGGGACCTCCGTCTTCAGTAGCCTCCGCCTCGGGGGTGAGCCGGATCTGCTCGCGCCGGTTCCTCGGCGGCGGCGCGCTCATGATAGACCGCGCGGGGAGCCCAAGTTGTCGGAGGCGATCGTGGCGGAGACGATGCAGTGGGCCATCGGGACCTCCGTCGTCGCGTTACACCACCGCGGCGGCGGTAGCGACGAACAGCTGGTGTGATAGGCGGATCCCCACCTGGTGGCGAACATATGCGTTTCCTCTCGGCTAGCGCACGCGCGTGGTCACCAGCACGTAGACCGACAAGACCGCTATCACTATCAGCGCCAGGAGCAGGAGGGATCGCGCGCGCATGGGAGCATCTCGAGGAGACAGAAACACGAGGCTGCAGAAGAGGACAGCGGCGAGTAGGATCACGCAGAGGGCAAGCAGCGCAAACGCCGTGCTCTCGACTGGTACCATCAGGGGATCTCCTGATCGGCGACGGCCTGGGTGGTGCTCTCACCGGCGGAGATGGCGCCGATCATGGCCCTGCCAGCCTGAAGTGTTCTTTGCCTCCCGCCTGGCGCCACACGTCGGAAGTCATTTGTCCCTCCCGGTATTAGACGACGGAGGCAAGAGAATCAGTGCTTGAGCTCCGCCATTTCCCTTATCCTGGCGCGCCTTTCAAGCGAGGTCAATCTCGAAGGGCAGGTTGTTCGACCGTGCAGAGACGCTGCCGAGTGGCTATCATGGTCTGTGCACGCAAGCACGTTTGCTCCCACTATCGCCTTCGTTATCTTCGTGGGCTCCTATCTAGGACTGGCGCTGGGGCGGGTGCCGGGGTTCCGGGTTGACCGGACCGGGGTGGCCATCATCGGTGCCACGCTCATGGTGGTGACCGGCGTCCTGCCGTGGAACGATGCCGTGCTCGCAGTGGACGCGCATACCCTTGTCCTGCTGTTCGGGATGATGATCGTTGCTGCCTATCTACGACTCTCGGGGTTTTTCGACCTCGTCACGATGCGGGCGATGCGACGAGCCCGACGCCTCGAGGTCTCCTCATCGCGGTGATTGCTGCCGCCGGGGGGCTCTCCGCGCTCTTTGTGAACGACGTGGTATGCGTGGTGCTGGCTCCGCTCATCCTGAGCATGACGCGGCGGCTCGCCGTGCCGCCCGTCCCGTACCTGGTGGCCTTGGCTACCGCCGCCAATGTCGGGAGTGTGGCTACGCTCACCGGCAATCCACAGAACATGCTCGTGGGGAGCTTCTCCGACGTAACCTACCGAGGCTTCCTCCTGCGCCAGGCCCCCATCGCGCTCGTCGGGCTCGTCTGCGTGTTCGCGGTCGTGTGGCTCGTGTATCGACACGACATCCCGCGGCTGTTCGCGGACGGGAATCCGACCGCCCGGGTGGTCGTCCACTATCCGCTCATGGTGAAGACGGTGGCGGTGGTCGCGGTCATGCTGGTGGCCTTCCTCGCCGGCGTGCCCATCGCGCTGGTCGCTATCGCAGGGGCCGCCTATACCCTGCTCACGCGAAGGGTCAAGCCAGAGAAGGTCTACCGGGAGATTAACTGGCAGCTCTTGGTGCTCTTTGTCGGCCTCTTCGTCCTCACCGGGGGAATCGAGAAGTCCGGCCTTGCCGATGATCTCATGGCCTGGGCGTCCGCGATCGGCCTCTGGCGCCCTGCCATGCTCACAATGGCGACGGCGGTGCTTTCAAACGTCGTCTCGAACGTTCCCGCCGTGCTGTTGTTCAAGCCGGTGATCCCGAGCTTTGGGGAGCCCGCCCGCGCATGGCTCATCCTCGCCATGGCCTCGACGCTCGCAGGCAACCTGACTATCCTCGGCTCCGTGGCCAATCTCATCGTCGTGGAGACGGCCCGCGAGGCACGGGTGGAGATCGGATTCCTTGAGTACTGCCGCGTTGGCGTCCCGCTCACCATCATGACGTTGATCTTCGGCTGGCTCGTGCTGATCGTTGTTCCCGTGTGAGTCTGCTCACCGGTTTGCCCTGTCCCATCGCAGCACGCCGGCTCATCGTGAAGAAGCTGACAACCAGCCCCCTACGACGTGAGAACGAGAGCCTTCACCTCGGCGACTGGGTGTGGGCGATGCGCTCGACCATCCATCTCTACGACGCGCTGGCGCGGATGCCCCGGCGGTAACCGCGTCACTTGTTCTGCCCACACTCGGTGAGCTCCCGGGGAGCAGCTACTCTACGGGATGATCATCCCCGTC
>DASYQB010000323.1:0-5945 GCA_036005985.1 Candidatus Methylomirabilota bacterium
GCGCGGAAGGGCCTGGCCATGGTGGGCATCCTCTACGGCATCGTGCACTTCGTGGTCCAGGGCAAGGGGTGGGAGTACCAGCTCTACCCGCTCGTGCTGTTCTGCTGCGCGCTGGCGCCCGCGGCGGTGGTGCGGTGGCGACCCATCGAGTGGCCCCGGGTGCTGGATCTCTTCGGGGCGCGGCGCATCGCGGCCATGACCGCGTGGGCCCTGCTGGTGCTGGTCCTGGGCGCCAAGGGCGTGGAGGCGCTGGACGCGCCCTGGATCGCCCAGAAGGCCCGCCGCGTGAGCGCGATCACGCGCGACCTCCGGCCGCTCGTGCCCGCGGGCGCCACCGTGCAGGTGATGGACACCACCGCGGGCGGCATCCACGCCCTGCTGCGCCTCGGCCTCCGCCAGCCCACGCGCTTCATCTACGACTTCCACTTCTTCCACGACGTGGACGATTCGCGGATCGCGAGCCTGCGGGCCGAGTTCGTGGACGGTCTCGAGCGCGGCCGCCCCGCCGCGCTGGTGGTGCTCGAGGAGAGCTGGCCGGAGCTGGGCTACGCGCGCCTCGCCGCGTTCCCCGAGCTCGTGCGTCTGCTCGATCGCTCCTTCGCTCTGGCCGTCACCGGCGAGGGCTACCGGATCTATGCGAAACGAAGCGATTCGTAGCGTCATCCGCGCCTACGACGACCCGGTGGTGCGCGCCTACTGCTGGGGCCGGTTCTGGATCCTGCGCCAGCGCTTCCTCGACGAGATCGGCCAGTACCTGCCCGCGCGGGGCCGTGTGCTCGACCTCGGCTGCGGGTTCGGGCTCTTCTCCCTCTACTACGCGAGCGCGCATCCGGACCTCACGCTGGAGGGCTTCGACCGCAACGCGCGCCGGATCGCGATGGCCCGGGCCGCCGCGGGCCGCCTGCGCCTCGGCAACGTTCGCTACGAGGTCGGCGACGTGATGGACTTCCGCGGCGGGGAGCGCTTCGACGCCGCCTACATGCTCGACATCGTCCACCACATCCCGGAGGACGCGGTACGCCCGCTGCTGGAGCAGGTGGCCAAGACCCTGCCGGAGGGCGGGCGGCCCCCGGCCATCGTGGTCTTCGAGGACACGTGGCGGCGGCCCGGCTATGATCGCCTCGACGAGTTTCCCGCGGTGACCAGGGTGCTCACGCGTGACTACCATCTCGCCGTCGACGGGGACGGCTACCGGATCTATGCGCGGCGCGGCCGTTCTTAACGTCATCCGCGCCTACGACGACTGGATCGTCCGCGGCTATTGCTGGGGCCGCTTCTGGATACTCCGCCAGCGATTCCTCGACGAGATCGGCCAGTACCTGCCCGAGCGTGGCCGCGTCCTCGATCTGGGCTGCGGCTTCGGCCTCTTCTCCCTCTACTACGCGAGTGTCCGTCCCGGCCTGCGCCTGGAAGGTCTCGATCGCAATCCGCGACGCATCGCCATGGCCCGCGCCGCCGCCCAGAAGCTCGGGCTTGGCAACGTTCGCTACGAAGCGGGCGACGTGATGAACTTCCGTGGCGGCGAGAGCTTCGACGCCGCGTACATGCTCGACATCGTCCATCACATTCCCCCGGAAGCGGTGCGTCCGCTCCTCGAGCAGGTGGCGAAGATCCTCCCCCCGGGCGGCCGGCTCCTCATCAAGGACGTGGACCGCCGTCCCGCCTACAAGCGCTGGTTCACCCACGCCCTCGACAAGGTCATGGATCCGGGCACGCCCGTGCGGTACTGGGAGGCGGAGGAGCTGACGCGGCTCCTCGAGGAGGTGGGCTTCACCGTCCACCGTCACCTGATGGTGGACGTCCTGCCCTATCCGCACATCCTCTATATATGCGGGCGGCGCCCGTGACCGATCTCCTCCTCCTCGCGGAAGGTCTGACCGCGGGCTACGGCAAGGTCCCCATCCTCCACGAGGTCACGCTCCAGGTGTACGCGGGCGAGATGGTGAGCGTGATCGGTCCCAACGGCGCGGGCAAGTCCACCGCCTTCAAGACCATCGTGGGCTTCGTCCGCGCCTCGAGCGGCCGGGTCATCTTCGACGGCGAGGAGATCACCGGCCTGCGCCCGGACCAGGTGCTGCCGCGCGGGCTTGCCTATGTGCCGCAGGGCCGCATCGTCTTTCCCCAGATGACCGTGCTCGAGAACCTTGAGATGGGCGCCTACATCGAAGTAGACGGCGGGCGCATCCGGGAGGCGCTGGAGCGTGTCTACGGACTCTTTCCCGTCCTCGCCGAGCGCCGTGGACAGAAGGCGGGCACCCTCTCCGGCGGGGAGCAGCAGATGCTCGCCATCGGGCGGGCTCTCATGACCAGGCCGAAGCTGATCATGCTCGACGAGCCCTCGCTTGGTCTCTCGCCCAAGTTCGTGTCCCGGATCTTCGACACGCTCGTCGGCATGAAGCAGGCCGGCTACACCCTCATGGTCGTCGAGCAGAACGCCGCCAAGGCCCTCGCCGTCGCCGACCGAGGCTATGTGCTGGAGCTGGGGCGCAACCGCTTCGAGGGAACGGGGGCGGCATTGCTTGCCGACCCCGACGTCAAACGTCTTTACCTTGGCGGCTGATTTCTGTATCGTGTACCGGGCTCAAGGAGGCTCACCACTCGAATGGATCGACTCATGCGGCCCAGCGGGGTCGCCTATCTCGTCGTAGCGGTCGTGTTGATCGGTTTGTTGGTCGGTCTGCCGAGCTGGGCAGCCAAGAGCTCGGCCAATAGAACGCAGACCGCGTCGGCCGCCGTCCCCGTGACTCCCAAGGAGCAAACGGGGCTGCACACACCCGCCGCTCACCCGGATGCCGCGCACACGCCGAAGCACGACGACGCGCTTCTCAAGCGCGGCCAGGAGATGTTCGGCCAGTACTGCGCCTCCTGCCATGGGGAATCGGGTAAGGGTGATGGACCGGGAGGCGCCAACCTCACCATCAAGCCCCAGGACCTGACGGTGGGCGCGGTCATGAACCCTCTCACCGACGAGTTCCTGCACCGGGCGATCTCCGATGGTCCGCAGGCGGTGGGGCTTTCCTCGCTCATGCCGCCGTTCAAGCCCCAGCTGAGCGACCGGCAGATCGACGAGATCATCCAGTACGTCCGCACGATGGCGCAGCCTCCATACGATCCGGCCAAGGTTTTGCCCATCGCCACGAAGCGGGAAGGGCCGGTGCAGCCGATCTTCTTCAGCCACGTGATCCACACCGGCTCGTATCAGATCGCCTGCCAGTACTGCCACGCCAATGCGCGGCGGAGCAGCGACGCGGGGATTCCGTCGGTGGAGAAGTGCATGGGCTGCCACAAGATCGTGGCTGCCCAGGGCAACGAGCAGGTGCAGAAGCTCCAGGGGTTCTGGGAGAAGCAGCAGCCCGTGCCGTGGATCCGCGTGTTCAGGATTCCCGAGTACGCGCAGTTCCCGCACAAGAACCACGTGCAGGCGGGACTGGTGTGCCAGACCTGTCACGGGCGCATCGAGGCCATGGAGCAGGTGCACGCGAAGACGGGACAGAACATCGCCAACGATCTGATGAATCTGGCCGCCATGCCCGTGCCGGGCCCGAAGCTCACCATGGGCTGGTGCGTGGAGTGCCACCGCGCCGTGAACGAGAAAGGCGTGCAGGCCGTGCAGCCGACGCCGGATGCGTGGGGCGCCGCGCCCCGACCCGCGGGCGCGGACGACAAGAAGCCGCGCAACGCCCCGCTGGAGTGCGTCGCCTGCCATCATTAAAATCACGAATCATCCTCAACATGCCGAAGGCATGTTGACCGTGGGCGAATCTGGTTAGCGCGTAACGCTTCCCGCAGTCAGAGCGCCCCTCACCCTGCCCTCTTCCCCTCCGGGGGCGAGGGCCCGTCTTTTCCCTCTCCCCTCAGGGGAGAGGGCAGGGTGAGGGGTGGTTGGCCTGAACAATCGCCCCGCGTAAGGCACTCTCCGCGGTGGCGTACGATACGCGCCATGTCCACGCGCCCCTATCGCTTCGTGCAGGTCGACGTGTTCACCGATCGCGTGTTCGGCGGAAATCCGCTCGCCGTCTTCCTGGACGCGCGAGGGCTCGACGACGCGCTCATGCAGCAGATCGCGCGCGAGATGAATCTCTCCGAGACGGTGTTCCTCTTTCCGCCTTCACGTCCCGACTACGCGGCGGCCCTCCGCATCTTCACGCCGGCGCGGGAGGTCCCCTTCGCGGGCCACCCCACCATCGGCACGGCGTGGGTGCTCGCCACGCACGACCTCGGCACCAACCGCGCCTCGCGGTTCGTTCTCGAGGAGAAGATCGGACCCGTCCCCGTCGAGTTGGAAGGCAATCCGGCGCGGCCCGACTTCATCTGGATGACCCAGCAGGAGGCGACGTTCGACCCCCCGCTCGATGATCGCGAGGGCATGGCGAAGGCGCTCGGCCTCGGCGAGCCCGATCTTCTCCCGGGGGCGCCCATCGAGCCGGGCTCCACCGGGAACAAGTTCCTCTTCGTGCCTCTCCGCGATCGGGCCACCGTGGACCGGGCCGTGCTCGATGTTCGCGCCGTGCTCGCGGTCATGGGTGACCGGCCGCATATCGGCATCTTCGTCTTCGCTCCCGACCCGGACCCGGGAGCGGGGCGAGTCTACTCGCGCATGTTCGCCCCCCACACCTCAGGCGTCCCGGAAGATCCCGCCACGGGCTCGGCGAGCGGGCCCCTCGGCGCTTATCTCGTGCGCCACGGCCTCGTGAAGAGAGCCGGCGAGGTGAAGATCGTCAGCGAGCAGGGAACCCGGATGGGCCGCCAGAGCTTCATCCACATCAAGCTGGGCATGCAGGGCGACCGGATCACCAGCATTCGCGTCGGAGGCAGCGCGGTGCCCGTCCTGGACGGAGAGCTGCGGCTTCCCGAATCGTGAAGCACGCGTCCCGTCGTTCGCGAACGGGGCCAACCCGCGCGCCCGATACGTCCGGGAATACCTCGAAGGCATGGAGGCGACGCCACGCACTGGCTCATCACCGCGGACGGAATCTTCGAGTAGCTGGCCGGAGGTCGGCGGACTAGCTGAGGATCGCGGTGAGGCTGCGGAGATCGGGGCAGCCGTCGAGCTGCTCGACCATCTGCCGAACGGAGTCGGCGCGGTCCTCGGGCAGGACGATGCGCGCGCAGTCCATGAACTTCTCCCGTAGCTGATCCATGGAGAGCGGCAGTCCGGGATGCCCCGGCACGGGCCGGGGGGCGATGGCCACCTCCCGCCCGTCGCGCAACCGCACGGTGACGCGCGTCCACATGTGACGCTCGAGATCTCCGGGAATCTCCGGGTCCACCACGAGGCGCACGCGCGTCATGAGCTCCCGGATGGTCGGATCGTCCGTCTTGTCGTCGCGAAAAGTCTGGATGCCTACCCGCCCGTCGCACAGCGCGGCGGCGGCCGAGAACTCGCCGGAGAACTTGGCCTCGAGCCCGCTCCGGGGATTCCCGTGGATGAGAATGCGCGGGACGGCGGCATTGACGCCCACCGTGACCTCGGCCACCTGCTCGGGCCTGATCCGATGGGTGCGCTGGAGCTCGAGCGCGCTGTCGATGATGGAATGCGTGCACGCGCAGGAGGGATACGGCTTCACCGCCACGCCCGTCTCGAGGATCTTCCACGGCGCGCCCAGCGAATCGAGCACCTGCTCGTCGCGCTTGCCCGCGCTCAGCACCGCGAAGTAGCCCTGGGGCCCCTCGATGGCCTGCTCGGAAGCCGTGAAGCCGTCGCGCGCGAGGAGGGCGGAGAGCACGCCACTCCGCGCGGCGTGCCCAGCGTGGAAGGGCTTGGTCATCGTCCCGAAGTTTTCCTTGAGCCCCGAGGCCTGGGTGGCCGCGATGGCCAGCGCCGTCCGGGTCTGCGCGGCGTCGAGCCCGAGGAGCCGGGAGGCGGCGGCCGCCGCGCCGATCGCTCCCAGCGTCCCCGTGGCATGGAAGCCCTTCTCGTAGTGCGCGGGGTTGATCACCTCCGC
>DASYQB010000324.1:0-14692 GCA_036005985.1 Candidatus Methylomirabilota bacterium
TGGTGCGACCTTTGGGAGTGGCCAGACGCTGCCCCTTGAGGGCTCCCGCGAGCACCCGCATCAGCCGATGCCCGCGAGGTCGAGCTTGCCGCGCCAGCGCGTGAGGAGTCCCGTGCGCAGCGCCCGGTGCTCGGGGGCGAGCAGCTTGGGGTCGGCCTGGACGAGCGCGAAGGCTTCGCGCCGCGCCTCCTCGAGCATGGCGCCGTCGCGGAGCAGATCGGCGACACGGAATTCGGGCAATCCAGATTGTCGGGTGCCGAAGAAGTCGCCCGGTCCCCGCAGCTCGAGATCCACCTCCGCGATACGGAAGCCGTCAGTGGTCGACGTCATAGCCTCGATGCGGCGGCGGCCCTCCTCGGAAGTGGCGCCGGCCAGGAGGATGCAGTAGCTCTTCCACGGCCCGCGCCCCACCCGGCCCCGCAGCTGATGCAGCTGGGAGAGGCCGAAGCGCTCGGCGTGCTCGATGAGCATGACGGAGGCATTGGGCACGTCGATGCCTACCTCGATCACCGTGGTCGACACGAGAATGTCGAGCACGCCGTTCTTGAACTCGCGCATCACCCGTTCCTTGTCCGCGAAGGCGAGGCGGCCGTGGAGCAGCCCCACGCGCCGCTCGGGAAAGGTCTCGCGCTGCAGGCGCTCGGCCATCTCGGTGGCGGCCCGGAGATCGGAGTCCTCCGACTCTTCCACGAGCGGGTAGACGACATACACCTGCCGCCCTTCCCCGATCTGGGTGCGGAGAAAATCGTAGATCTGGCGGCGCTTCGATCCGGTGCGGGCAAAGGTGGCGATGGGCCGTCGCCCGGGCGGCAATTCGTCGAGGACGGAGACGTCGAGATCGCCGTACAGGGTGAGGGCGAGGGTGCGCGGAATGGGGGTGGCCGTCATCACGAGCACGTCGGGACTCTCGCCCTTGCCGCGCAGCGCCGCGCGGTGGGCCACCCCGAAGCGGTGCTGCTCGTCGATCACGGCCAATCCCAAGCGCTTGAAGGAGACCGCGCCCTGGACGAGGGCGTGGGTGCCGATGACACAGCCCGCTTCGCCGCTCTCCACCGCCGCGGCGGCTTCCAGCCTCGCCTTGCCCTTGACCGCGCTCGTGAGGAGCACCGCGCGCACGCCGAGCGGCTCGAGGAGCCGTCCGAGGGTCATGAGGTGCTGCTCGGCGAGGATCTCGGTAGGGGCCATGATCGCCGCCTGATAGCCGGCCTCGATGGCGGTGAGGGCGGCGAGGGCCGCCACCACCGTCTTGCCCGATCCCACGTCGCCCTGGAGGAGCCGGCTCATCGGGTACGGCTCGGCCATGTCGGTGCGGATCTCGCTCCACACGCGCTCCTGGGCCGCAGTGAGCGAATAGGGTAGCGACGCGCGGAGGCGGCGCACGAGGCTCCCGCTCGGGTTGATGGCGAGCCCGCGGCGCCGCCCGTCGCGCTGGCGCCGGATGGCCAGTCCGATCTCGAGGAGAAAGAAATCGTCGAAGACGAGCCGCCGCCGCGCCGCTGCCTGCTCGGCCTCGTCCTCGGGAAAATGGGCGGCGGAGATGGCCTCGGACAGCGACACGAGTGCCCTCGCCGCGCGGACCCGATGGGGAAGCGGATCCTCGAGACGATCGGCCCACCCGTCCACCAATCGCTTCATGAGCCGCCGGAGCGGCCGCTGGGTCAGTCCCTCGGTGAGCGGATACACAGGCACGAGGCGGCCCGCGTGCAGCGGCTCGTCTTCGCCGTCCTCCACCACCTCGAAGTCCTTCACAAGCATCTGGAGGGGGCCGCGGCCGTAGGGCTGGACCTTGCCGTGCACGATGATGCGCTGGCCTCGCTTGAGAATCCGAGCGAGATACGGCTGGTTGAACCAGGCGCAGTTGAGGAAGCCGCTGGCATCACGGATGGTGACGACGAGGGGCATGCGGCCGCGTCCCCGCGGGGGCGGGCTGATGCCCGCGATAGTGCCCGCGCAAGTGCGCGCCTCCCCCACCGTGATGCGCCCGAGCGGAATGACCTGGCTGCGGTCTTCGTGGCGCAGAGGCAGGTGGCGGACCAGTGCGTCCTCGATGGTGACGAGCTCGAGCTTGGCGAGGAGCTTCGCGCGCTGGGGACCGATACCGGGGAGATCACCCAGCGCCGTGTGCGCCCCCGGCGCCGCCTCGGCAGCAGACGGTACGGCTCCGGCTGCCGCCTTGCCTCTCGGGGGGGTCAAGTCGTTGCTCCGATCACGCGATCATGCTATAAAAGGTCCTCGCGTCCGGCAAACCAGACGCAGATCCCCGAAGGAGTCAGCATGGCTCAACGTTGCGATGTGTGTGGGAAAGGCCCGTCCGTCGGCCACAAGATCAGCCACGCCCATAACGTCACCAAGCGGCGCTGGCTGGCCAACCTGGTTTCGCTGCGGGGCAAGATCGGGGCCGCGGGCGTCGTGCAGCGGCTGCGCGTGTGCACCCGCTGCCTCAAGGCCGGCAAGGTCACCAAGGTCGTCTAGCTACCTCGTATCAAGAACGCGGCGGGGGGCGTTGCCACCCCCCGCCAGGTCCTGCTGCAGCGTATGAACGCCGGTGGAAGGCCGCCACCTCCCACCGGCCCAACGCACTACTTCTTCTTCTTCTTGGCCGCCTTCTTCTTCTTTGCCATTAGGAAGTCACCCCCTTTCCTCTGCAATCGTACGGCTTGACGGCACGACAGCTAGCGCCGCTTCTTGGCCTTCTTCGTAGCCTTCTTCCGCTTCGCGCTCTTCTTCGCCACCTTCTTCTTCGCCATTTCCAGGCTCACCCCCTTTCCGTTCCGCGTGGGAACCTAGAAGCCCATGGTTTCGCGACGGATGTGGGCAGCCTGCTCCCGGCCCCGCCGTTCGTAGTGATAGAGATCGACGTAGAGCTGGGGCAGGCAGACCACGGGCACGCCACTCTTGGTAATGGGCGCGTGGAAAACTCCGGAGTCATACGGCGTCATGAGATGCACGTTGCCTTCGTCCTCGCCCGGACGGAGACCAAGCCCCTTCGCGATCGGCTCCGGATCGCCCTCGATGTAGCAATGGATGGCAGGGAAGCGAACATTGGGGGCGACCAGTGCGGCGCCCGCGTGCAGGGTGAAGACGACCCGCCGATTGGCTTCCTGAGCCGCCCGTGCGAGGTCGCCCACGAGCTTTCGCGTGATTCGCTCGGGCGAGAAATAGGTGGTGATCCCGTTCAGCCGGTAGGTGTAGGCGTCGACCCAGGCGTCGAGAAGGTCGGCGGGCTTCGAGAGGAAGATGCGCTGCCGTTCCCCGCGTTCCACCCAGGCGAGATCTCCCAGACGCTTCACCACGTTGTGCGCGTGGCCGAGGCTCACCTCGGAGGCGCGGGCCAGCTCGTCGAGCCGCCAGAGATGGCCAGGGTCCACGAGGAGCGCGCGCACCACCCGGGTGGCCCGGGGCGCGAAGAGCGCCTTGAGCGGCCGGGTAGAGGGACGCAGGTTGGGCTTGCCTTCCTTCTCGATGAGGACGTTGCCGAAGGCGAGGAAGCAGTTCCCGGAGAGATCGAGGTAGCCCAGCCCGTTGCGCTTCAGGAGCGACGCCCCCTGCGGGCTGATGTACTGTGCGACGGCCACTGGATAGGCGCCTTCGACCTCTGCGCGAAGCTCGCCCAGCCGGGTAATGGCCTCCCGGATCTGCCGGGGCTGCCCTACGGAAGTGCTCTCGAGAAGCAAGGTGTGGTCTTGTCCGCCGAGCTTGAACTTCATCAGGAGATCAGCCTGTTGCCCTCTAACCTTTGGTCCGGCAGATTCCTCCCAGGACACAGCCTTCGGAAACAGCTCCCGAAGTCGCTGAGCCGCGGATCGCCTAATTTCCTGCTTATTCTCCATCGTTTCACTTGTTCCATGTTTTTCAGCGCACGCTGAAAATATACGGACAATTGAAAACGCCGTCAAGAGAAAAGGTTAGCGAGCACTGCTAGAAGAGCGGCGTGGTCTTCGCTTACCAGATAGCTGGGCTACTCGCCCTGCTCTATACCTTCCATCGTGTCGTCGTCGAGGCCGAAGTAGTGGCCGATCTCGTGGATGACCGTGTCGAGGACGAGCTCGGCCATCTCGTCAGGGTCGGCGCAGTCTTCTTCGATGGGCCCTTGATAGATATGAATCGTGTCGGGAAGGACGTTGCCGTACGAGGAATCGCGGCGGGTCAGGTCGGTACCGCGGTAGAGACCATAAAGAGTGTCGGGCGGCTCGATGCCGAGCTCCTCGAGTGTCTCCTCATCCGCCCAGTCCTCGACCACCACGGCGACGTTGGTGATCCTGTCCTTGAACTGGCGGGGCAGCCTGCGCAGGGCCCGCTCGACGAGGGCCTCGAACTCCGTGTGCGTCACAAGCCGCGGACTCGCTCCACGTTCATGACGTCCCTGACGTCGCGGATGGCCTGCATGATGCCCTGGAGCTGGTGGAGATCTTCCACCTCGATGACGAAGTGGTTGATGCCCTTGCGGTCGTCGGTGACGGTGATCTCGGCCTTGGTGATATTCCCCTGCCGCGACGAGATGGCCGCGGTGATCTCCGCGAGGAGCCCGGGGCGATCCTTGCCGATGTACACGGCGATCTTGACGGGACGCTTGGCCGCCTCGCCGCCGTCCCACTCCACGGCGAGGAGACGCTCCTTGTCGAGCACGTTCTTGACCACGGTGAGGCAGTCGCGCGCGTGCACCGTCAGTCCGCGCCCGCGCGTGATGAAGCCCACGATGCCGTCGCCCGGCACGGGCGAGCAGCACTTGCCGAAACGGACGAGCACGTCATCCACCCCGCGGATCCGTACCGCCCCTTCGTTCCTCTTGGCCGTCTTCGGGGGCTTGGCCTCCGGCGCCTGGTCGTGCTCGCGCACCACCGCGGGAGCGAGCTTGCCCACCACCTGGTGGACGGAGGCCTTGCCGTAGCCCATGGAAGCGAGGAGGTCGTCGGCACTCGCGTAGCCCATCTCGGTGAGGAGCTTCTTCATCTCATCCGAGCCGAGGAGGGTGGCGGAGACCAGGCGGTATTTCTTGGCCTCACGATCGAAGAGCTCGCGCCCCAGCTCGAGGGAGCGCGCCCGCTCCTCGACCTTGAGCCACTGGTTGATCTTGGCCTTGGAGCGGCTCGACTTGACGATCTTGAGCCAGTCGCGGCTCGGGTGCTGGCTCGGCGAGCTGACCACCTCCACGATGTCGCCCTGGCGGAGGGTGTAGCGCAGGGGCACCAGCTTGCCGTTAACCTTGGCCCCCACGCAGTGGTGGCCCACGTCCGTGTGGACGGCGTAGGCGAAGTCTATGGGCGTGGAGCCCTCGGGCAGCGCCTTGACGTCGCCCTTGGGGGTGAACACGTAGACCTCGTCGGGGAATAGGTCGAAGCGAACGGTGTCGAGGAACTCCTTGGGGTCCTTCATCTCCTTCTGCGACTCCATGAGCTGGCGGAGCCACGTGAAGGCCTCGTCGAAGCGGTCGCGATCGCCCTTCTTTTCCTTGTAGAGCCAGTGGGCGGCGATGCCTTCCTCGGCTACCCGATGCATTTCCCACGTCCGGATCTGGATCTCGACGGGATCGCCCTTGGGTCCGATGACCGTGGTGTGAAGGGACTGGTACATGTTCACCTTGGGCATGGCGATGAAATCCTTGAAGCGCCCGGGCACGGGCTTCCACAGCGAGTGGATCACCCCGAGGGCCCCGTAGCAATCGCGCACCGTCTTGGTGAGCACGCGCACCGCGGTCAGATCGTAGATCTCGTCGAACTCACGCCCGCCCTCGTGCATCTTCTTCCAGATCGAGTAGAAGTGCTTCGGCCGGCCGGCGATCTTGGACTCGATTCCCACTTCGCTGAGCTTCTCGTGGAGGAGGGCGATGAGGGCATTGATCTCGTTCTCGCGCTCCAGACGCCGCTTGGCCACCCGGCGCATGAGGTCCTGGTAGTCCTCGGGAGCCATCACCCGCAGAGCGAGGTCCTCCAGCTCCGCCTTGACCTTGGCCATGCCCAGCCGGTGGGCGAGCGGGGCGTAGATGTCCAGCGTCTCCTGGGCGATTTTCTTGGCCTTCTCGGGGGCGAGATAATCGAGGGTGCGCATGTTGTGGAGCCGGTCCGCAAGCTTGATCATGAGCACACGGAGGTCGTGGGCCATGGCCACGACCATCTTCCGGAAGTTCTCCGCCTGGCGCTCCTCGCGAGACGAGAAGGCGAGCTTGCCGATCTTGGTCACTCCGTCCACGAGGTCGGCGATCTCCGGCCCGAACTCCCGCTGGAGATCGTCCTTGGTAGCGCTGGTGTCCTCGAGGACATCGTGGAGGAGGCCCGCGGTGACCGTGGTCACGTCCATCTTGAAGTCCACGAGGAGCCCGGCCACTTCGAGAGGATGGGAGAGATAGGGCTCGCCCGAAGCGCGCTGCTGGCCCTGATGGCTCTTCTCGGAGAAGCGGAAGGCGCGGTTGACCAGCTCCAGGTCCGCGCCCGGCTGGTACTTGGGAATCTCGTCGATGAGCGTCTGTAGCTGGGTCAACCCGCACTCTCCTGTAGGTTGACCCCTGATTCTGCCACCGAAATCAGCGTTTTGCCAGCACTTTTCCGTCAGGCCTTGGCTTGAACCTTTCTCGGTGCGCGGGAGCGGGCCCGGCTCCACGTCTCCCAGTCCATGACCAGCGAGGCGGCAGCCACGGAGGAGTACGTTCCGGTGACGACACCCACGAGGAGGGCGAAGGAGAAATCGTGCAGGACCTCCCCTCCAAAGAGCAGGAGGACCAGCGCGGAGAGGAACACCGTGAAGGAGGTGAGCACGGTCCGGGACAGCGTCTGGTTCATTGCGGCATTGACCAGGTCGGCCCAGTTTTGCCCCTTCCGGATACCCTTGGCCCGGGTCTCCCGGATCCGGTCGAAGACGACGATGGTGTCGTTGATCGAGTAGCCGACGATGGTCAAGAGGGCGGCCAGCACGGGGAGGGAGATCTCCCGATGCGTCACGGACAGAGCACCCAGGGTGACCATGATGTCATGGGCGATGGCGATCACGGAGATCACGCCGTCGCGGAAGTGGAAGCGGAAGGCCACGTAGATCAAGATGCCCGCCATGCCGGCGAGGACGGCATAGAGCGCCTGGAGCTGGAGATCGCGCCCCACCTGGGGACCGACGAACTCGAGCCGCCGGATCTCGACCGCGCTGCCTGCCGTCCGCGACAGGGCGCCCTGCACCTGCTTGGAAAGCGCGTCGGGCTTCTCTCCCGCCTGATGCAGGCGGATCAGATATTCCTGGGCGTCGCCGAACTGCTGGATGACCGCCTGGCCCAGCTTGATCTCGTCGAGGCCCCGCCGGACGACCTCCACGGTCACCGGCTTGTCATAGCGCACCTGTACCAGGGTCCCGCCCGTGAAGTCGATCCCGTAGTTGAGGCCGCCCCGGAAGAGAATGGACACGAGGCTCAGCACCACGAACCCGCCCGAGACGAGATAGAACCAGCGGCGCTTGCCGACGAAATCGTAGTTGGCGTTGACGAAGATCTGAAGCATCCTCGCCCCCTTAGATAGAGATGCTCTCGACCTTGCGGCCGCGCATGTAGACGATGTCGAAGATGAGGCGGGTGAAGAAGACGGCGGTGAACAGGCTGGCGAATATGCCGATGGCCAGGGTGACCGCGAAACCTTTCACCGGCCCGGTGCCGAACTGGTAGAGGATGGCCGCAGATACGAGCACGGTGACGTGGGTATCGATGACGGTGCGGAAGGCCCGCGCGAACCCCGAGTCGATGGCCGCACGCACCGTCTTCCCTGATCGCAGCTCTTCCCTGATTCTTTCGAAGATCAGGATGTTGGTATCGACGGCCATGCCGATGGTGAGGACCACCCCCGCGATGCCCGGCAGCGTCAGGGTGGCGTGGAACCCCGCCATGGCCGCGAGCAGGACGAGCAGATTGAGGCCGAGGGCCACGTCGGCGATCAACCCGGAGAGCCGGTAATAGATGAGCATGAACACGACCACGGCGATGGCGGCCCCCGCCGTGGAGAGAATGCCTCGCCGGATGGAGTCGGCGCCGAGGGAGGGGCCGACCGACCGCTCCTCGAGGATCTGCACGGGAGCGGGGAGCGCGCCCGCCTTGAGCACGATCTTGAGATCGCGGGCCTGCTCGAGGGTGAAGCTGCCGGTGATCTGTGCCTGGCCCGAGGGAATTCTCTCCTGGATCCGGGGCGCCGAATACACGTTGCCGTCGAGGACAATGGCCATGAGCTTGCCGACATTGTCCGTGGTGACCTGGGCAAAGACCTTGCCCCCCGCCGGCGTGAGGGTGAGGCTGACATAGGGCTGATTGCCCTGGTCGAGCCGCACCTCGGCGTCGCCCACGTCGGCTCCCGTGAGCATCGCCTTCTTCTGTACGACGATCGGGATGCGGCGCTCCTGCTTGGTTTCGGGATCGACGCGCCGCTCGTAGAGGAGCTCGTCCGTAAGCGGCAGCGCCGCGCTTCCCGACGCGGCGGCCACCGGGTCGACCCGGTCGTCGACCAGCTTGAACTCGAGGAGCGCCGTCTTGCCGATGAGCGCCTTGGCCCGCTCCGGATCCTGGACGCCTGGAAGCTGAACGAGGATGCGATTGTCCCCCTGCTGCTGGATGGAAGGCTCGGCCACGCCGAACTGGTCGACGCGATTGCGAATGGTCTCGAGCCCCTGGCGGACGAAGCTCTCGCGCTGGCTGGCGATTTCCTGGGGGCGCATGGCGAGCACGAAGCGCCCCGCGCTCTGCTCGGCCTCCTTCACTTCGAAGCTGGGGAAGTCCTTCTGGACCAGCGTCTGTGCTTCCGCCCAGCCCGCCGGCGAGGCGAGCTGGATCTGGATCTCGGTGTTGCCTCGGCGCTCCGCCTTCTGAACGGCGATGCCCTTGGCCTCCAGAGCCGTGCGCACGCGCTCGGCGGTGCGATCGGTCTGGATCTGGAGCGCCTTGTCGATGTCCACCCCGAGCACGAGATGGATGCCGCCCTGGAGATCGAGACCGAGATTGATCGTCTTCTTGGGCGGGTACAGATAGTAGATGGATATCGCCGCGACGAAGGCGACGAGGCCGATGCGAAGCCAGAGCCGCCTCGTCATCAGGAGGTCGAGCCTCCCTCGCCCTGGGCGGGCACGATACGACCAATGGCCGATCGGTCGAACTCCAGACGCACCTGGTCGGCCACCTTGACGGTGACCCCGGTGTCGCTCAGCTTCACCACGGTGCCGTGCAGACCACTCGACATCACCACGCGGTCACCCGGCTTCACCGCGGAAAGCATGCTCTCCCGGTCGCGCTTCTGCTTCTGCTGGGGACGGATCAGGAGGAAATAGAAGATGGCGAAAATCGCCGCGAAGAACGCGAGCTGGACCATCATCGAGCCGCCACCCTGGCCGCTCGGCGCCTGCGCCGCCGCGTACGCGTAGTCCACCATGCGCATCAAGCCTCCATCGCCGTGGATGTGGGGTCGGAACCGCTCACGGATTCTACCCCATATCGGTCAAGAAACCGAGACCGGAATGGGCCAAACGCGCGCGCGGTCACTGCGCCCCGCATCATTTCCATCAGCTTGAAATAGAAGGTGACGTTGTGGAGCGAGAGGAGCCGATACGCGAGGAGCTCGCGCGCGATGAAGAGATGGCGCAGGTAGGCGCGGGAAAATCGCCGGCAAGCGAGACACGGGCATTCGGCATCGAGCGGCGCGGGGTCCCGCGTGTAGCGGGCATGCCTGATGGTCAGAGGCCCGTCGAGCGTGAAGGCCTGCCCGTTGCGCGCGTTGCGGGTGGGCAACACGCAGTCGAAGAGATCCACGCCTCGCCCCACCGCCTCCACGAGGTCCGATGGTTTTCCCACCCCCATGAGGTAGCGCGGCCGGTCCGCGGGCAGCAGAGCCGCCACCAGCTCCGTGATGTCGAAGAGGAGCGATTTCGTCTCACCCACGGCCAGCCCGCCGATGGCATAGCCCGGCAAGTCGTAGGCGCAGGTCGCCTCGACGGCCCGGCGGCGCAACGCCTCGTATATCCCGCCCTGGACGATGCCGAAGAGCGCTCCTCGGTCGCCGACCGCTTGGGCGTGCGCCGCCACCGAGCGGCCGAGCCATCGGAGGGTGAGCTCGAGCGAACGCTCGGTGTCCTCGAGGGATACCGCGTGCGGCAGGCACTCGTCGAGCGGATGCAGGATGTCGACGCCGAGAGCGTGCTGGATCTCCACGCAGATCTCCGGGGTGAGGAGACGCCGGGAGCCGTCGAGGTGCGAGCGGAACTCCGCGCCCTCCTCTCCGAGCCGGCGCAGCTTGGACAGGCTGAAGACCTGGAAGCCGCCGGAGTCCGTGAGGATGGGCCCGTCCCACGCCATGAACCGGTGGAGCCCGCCCATGTCGCGCACCAGCTCGTGGCCGGGGCGCAAGAGCAAGTGATAGGTGTTGGCAAGAACGATCTGGGCTCCCGCGGCCCGAAGGTCGTCGGGCCCGAGGCTCTTGACGCTCCCCTGCGTGGCCACGGGCATGAAGGCGGGAGTGTCGATGTCACCATGCGGCGTGGTGATGAGTCCCCGGCGCGCCGCGCCGTCGCGGCCGAGGAGGGTGAAGCGCACCGGCCCCGTCACAGGATGAGCATGGCGTCACCGTACGAGTAGAAGCGATACCCGGAGGCGACGGCGTGGGCATAGGCGCGCAGGATCGATTCCCGACCGGCAAGAGCGGACACGAGGAGGAGCAGGGTCGAGCGTGGCAGGTGGAAGTTCGTGACCAGCGCGTCGACGACACGGAAGCGATAGCCGGGATAGATGAAGAGATCGGCCTCGCCATGTCGTTCCCTCACCTGCCCCGATGGGTCGGCCGCCCACTCGAGCGTACGCGTGGTGGTGGTGCCCACGGCCACGATGCGGCGACCTTCGGCCTTGGCCCGGCTGATCGCCTCCGCGGTGGCGGCGGGTAGCTCGGCGATTTCGCCCTCCAGGCGATGCTCTTCCACTCGAGACGTCTTCATCGGCCGGAAGGTGCCGGGCCCGACATGAAGGGTGAGGCGATGGAGCTCCACACCTTTCGAGGCGAGGCGCGCGAGGAGGGCGGAGGTGAAGTGAAGACCCGCCGTCGGCGCGGCCACCGAGCCCCTGGCCGTCGCGTAGACGGTTTGGTAGCGCTCGCGATCTTCGGGCTTGGGCGAGTCGTGCCGTTCGATGTAGGGCGGCAGCGGCGGCAGCCCGTGGCGCTCGAGCAGCTCGTGAACTTCCCACGGCGCGGTGATCTCCACCACCCGCGCTCCGTACGGGCGGTGCTCGCCCACGATGGCCTGCGCGGCGCCGCTGGCCAGCGTGACGCGTGCGCCTGTCCGGCAGCGCTTCCCCGGGCGCACCAGGGCCTCCCACCGCCTGCCGTCGAGCGCGCGCAGCATGAGGAGCTCCACCGCCCGCCCGGAGCCCTCCAGCGTGCCGAGGAGCCGGGCGGGAATGACCCGGCTCTCATTCACCACCACGCAGTCTCCAGGCTCGAACCAGCGGGGAAGATCGGAGAAGTGCGCGTCCTCGAGGGTGCCCCGGGCCCGATCGAGCACGAGGAGCTTCGAGGCATCACGAGGATCCGCGGGCTCCTGGGCGATGCTCTGCGGGGGCAGGTCATAGTCGAAGAGCGATACGTCCATGGCGTGTGAGTCTACGCCCGCGCGTCCCCAGGGCCAACGCGCGGCTGTGACGGGCCCTAACCGATCTTCGCTCCCGGCAAGACATCGAAGTCGGGACGAAGGAGGATGACTTCTCCCCGCTCGCCGTATGCGCCGAGCACCAGCACCTCGGAGACGAACGGCCCGATCTGCTTGGGCGGGAAGTTCACCACCGCGACCACCCGGCGGCCCACCAGCTCCTCCGACGTGTAACGCTCGGTGATCTGGGCACTCGAGCGCTTGACACCCAGCTCGCCGAAGTCGATCCACAGCTTGAAGGCGGGCCTTCGCGCCTCCGGGAAGGTCTGGGCGTCCACGACCACGCCCACGCGCATGTCTACCAGCTCGAAGTCGGCCCAGCCGATCGTCACGAGATCCGTCCGCGGGCGCTACGGCGACGTGGAATTCAGCGAGGCGAGGGTGGCCCCCGGATAGTAGTACTGCGCGATCTGCTGCGCGGTGTAACCCTGCTCCGCCATGGTCTTGGCGGACCACTGGTCGAGTCCGACGCCATGGCCGTAGCCGCGGCCAACGAAGCGGGCGGAGGCGTGGTCGATGGAGACGGCGAACAGGGTGCTCTTGAGCGTGTCGTAGCCGATGAGCCGCCTGAACTCGTTGCCGCGGAGGGTGGCGTTCCCCCGCGTGCCCACTACCGCGATGCGGGAAACGCGAAGCGAGACGCTGCGCTCGAGCACGCGGAGGGCGGTGATGGTCCCCACCGAGATCCCGCCCCGCTTGAGGGCGGCCGCCAGCTCGGAGAGGCCCACCTCCAGACTCCAGGCGTGATGCGGCGACTGCGAGGGAAACTCGACGCGCACCGGCCTGAGGGCGGGCATGTTGCTGGCCGCGAAGACGACGCGGGGATCCTCGGTGTGGCCCCCGCTGTCCGTGTGATAGAAGGCCGGGAAGAGGTTGCCCTCCCATAGCAGCACCAGCCCGTCCGTCTCGCGCACCGCCGTCCACGCCGGCGAATCGGCGTTGACCCGCCCCACGTACTGCTGATTCGCGGTTCCCGCCACGAGGTGGTAGGGCTTGGCGGCGTTGAGACGGCGATGGTAGGCGGCGTAGGTTCGCGCCACGATGGCCTGGGCCTTGAGCATCTCGATCGGCATCTTGTCGCCCGCTTCGGCCTTGACCGCGCCGACCAGGTAGTCCTCGAGCGGGATCTGGTTGACCACGGTGAGGCCGTCCGGAGTGCCGAGCACGTCGATGGCGCCCGGATAGAAGCGCTGCTGGAAGCGAAGGGCTCCGCTTCCCGCGGGCACGACGCGAAGGCCGGTCACGCGTTGGCCTCGCCATTCGACGATCGATTCCCGCCGCAGGGCGCGGAAGAAGGATACGGGCTCCGGGGCGAGCGCCCGTCCACTGAGATCCTGGACGAGCATCGGCCCGCCTCCGATCTCCACGGTCGCCAACCCTTCGCTGAGCCCGACGCGGATGTCTCCCGCAGCGTGCGCGGGGACAGGCAGAGCGACGACGAGAAGGAGGGCTAGCGACGAGAGAATAGCCAGAGAAGCAGGGACAGCATGATCGAGACAACGATGGACGTGCCGAGCGGGAAGTAGAATTTCCAGTTTCCGCCCTCGACGTAGATATCTCCGGGCAACCGTCCGAGCCATGGCACCTTTCCCGTGAAGTGACCAGCGAGCCACAGGATGCTTCCCAGAACTACCACCACGAGCCCGAAACCGACAAGAATTTTACCCAGATCGGCCATATCGTCACGCCTACAGCGGTAGCTGTCCCTGCGCCCCGGGGAAAGCGGGGGCGCTGGCCCCCAGATGCGCATAGGCGGGCGGGGTGACCTTCCGACCGGTGGGCGTGCGAACCACGAAGCCGATCTTGAGAAGAAAGGGCTCGACCACCTCGGCCAGGGTCTCCGCCTCGTCATTGATGGTGGCGGCGATGGCCTCGAGTCCCACCGGACCACCACCATACTGCTCGATGATGGCGGTGAGAAAGCGGCGGTCGAGCCGGTCGAGTCCCATGGAATCCACGCCCTCGCGATCGAGCGCGTCGCCCGCGGCCGTCCCCGTCACCACGCCGTTGCCCTTGACCTGCACGTAGTCGCGCACCCGGCGGAGGAGCCGGTTCGCGATGCGCGGCGTGCCCCGCGAGCGCTGGGCGATGGCCCGGGCCCCGCCGTCTTCCACGCGCGCGCCGAGGATCGACGCGGAGCGCGCCACGATGTCGTGGAGCTCTCCCATCGAGTAGAAGTCGAGATGGTGGAAGATGCCGAAGCGCTCCCGGAGTGGAGAGGAGAGCATGCCCGGACGGGTGGTGGCGGCCACGAGGGTGAAGGGGCGCAGAGGAATGCGCATGGTGCGCGCGTTGAGGCCCTTGTCCATGATGAAATTGACCGTGAAATCCTCCATGGCCGGATAGAGCAGCTCCTCCACCACGCGCGGCAGCCGGTGGATCTCGTCCACGAACAGGATGTCGCGCTCGTTCAGATTGGTGAGAATGCCCATGAGGTCGCCGCCGCGCTCGAGCGACGGGCCGGCGGTGGTGACGATGGCCGCGGACATCTCGTTGGCCAGGATCGTCGCGAGGGTGGTCTTGCCCAGCCCGGGCGGCCCGGAGAGCAGGACATGATCGAGGGGCTCTGCGCGCTGCCGCGCCGCCTCTACCGAGACGCGCAGGCTCTCCACGGCCGAGCGTTGCCCCACGTACTCGTCGAGCCGCTGCGGGCGGAGCTGCCGCTCGAGCTGCGTCTCCTCGGGCAGGGCAGTGCGGCTCATCACGCGCGCCTCGTCGGTCACGGCGCTTTCGCTCCGCGATAGATCTCCTCGAAGAGATCCTCGGGGGTGGTGATGCCGGGACTGCGGGCGAGGGCGGTGGAGATGAGCTGGGCCGCCTCGCTCGGCCGGTGCCCGAGCTGCTTGGTGAGGATCTCGAAGACGGCGCCCCGCAGGCCGTCGTCGTCCAGCGCCCGGGGCGCCGCGGCCATCCTGCCCTCCGTGGCCACGCCGGGCTGGGACAGGGCGAACTTCGCCACCTTGGACGAGAGCTGGGCCACGATGTTCTTGGCCTTTTGCGGGCCGATGCCGGGCAGTCGCCTCAGGTAGGCCTCGTCCTGCCGCGCGATGGC